>JAKSUH010000099.1 GCA_024413395.1 archaeon | reverse complement strand
GTGATTTTATGTTAGGTGAAGAAGAATTAATTAAACTATTTCCAGATTTTGCAGATTTAGTTCAACCTTCTGGAATAGACTTAGAACTTAATAAAATTTATACTCAAGAGAGTGCTGGTTCTTTAATTGATAATGAAAAAAATCTTCCAGAAATTAAAGAATTAGAAGGTCCTATTTATACTTTAAAACCACATACTGCTTATTTAGCTAGTATTAAAAGAAAAGTTAAAATCCCAAAAGGATATACAATGTTATATCTTCCAAGGTCTACACTTTTAAGAAGCTTTATTTCAGTTCAAACTGCTGTAGGAGACCCCGGTTTTTATGGAACTTTGATGTTTATGGTTTATAATCATGGTGATTATGAATATAAAATTAAATCTGGAGATAGAATTGCTCAAGCAGTAATTTATCCAGTTAAAGCTTCTGGTGAATACGACGGTAGTTACCAAGAAAAAGAAGAATGATTTAAATGAATGTTGCAGCTAAATTAATCCAAATTTTAGAAGAAAACCATGTAGAACATATTTTTGGTCTTCCAGGTGAGCAAATCCTACCTTTTTATAATGAGCTTGCTAATTCAAAGATTAAACATATTTTAGTTAGACATGAACAATCTGCAGCTCATGCAGCAGATGCTTATAGAAGATCTTCTAATAAATTAGGTGTTTGTATGGCTACAGCATCTTCTGGTGCTTTAAATTTGGTTATGGGTGTTGCAACAGCTTTTAAAGATCATGTTCCTATTTTAGTTATTACAGGAGATAATCCTACTACTAATAAATATAGTGATGAGTTCCAATCTTTCCCATTAAGTGATGTATTTTCTAAAATTACCTTTAGGAGTTATGACCCTCAAACAGGTAGTGAAGCAATAGCTAATTTAATTGAAATAATGCAAATTTTCCAAAGAGAACCTAATGGGCCTATTCATTTAAACTTGTCTAAAAACATTCTCCTTGAAGATGATTACAAAATTCCTCAAGTAAATTATGAACCTATATATCACTATGGGGATATTGAAAAAGCTTGTCAAAAAATTAAAAATTCCAAAAAACCATTACTAATTTTAGGTTCAGGTGCAAGAGATTCAAAGATTGAAAAATTAGCTATTGAAAATAACATTCCAACATGTACAACATTTCCAGCTAAAGGAATAATTTCAGAATATGAAAAAAATTCATTAGGATTAATTGGTAATAGGTCAAATAATCAGGAAAAATATGCTTTAAAACATTCAGATTGTGTAATAGCAGTAGGAACACGTTTATCCGAAAGAACATTAAAAGAAGATATTTCTGATAAATTAATTCATGTAAACATTGATAAAAATGTATTAAAAGGAGATTTAGCTATTCATATGGATTGTAAAGTATTTGCTGAAGAATTAGAATTTCCTAATGCACTAAATTTTTTAGAAGAAATACTTAATATTAATCCAGAAGATGAAGTTGATGGAATAAATGATAAATCACAACCTTTAAGGCCTCCATCTGTAATTAATTCAATTTTAAAATCATCAAAAGATGCAATAATTGTATCTGATGCAGGTTCACATACTACTTGGACTACTTTATTAACTAAATGTTCATTCCCTGGCCAATTACTATTTTCAGGAGGATTAGCACCTATGGGATATGGTTTACCTGCAGCAATAGGTGCATCAATTGCAACAGATAAATCAACAGTCTTAATTAATGGGGATGGGGATATTCAAATGAATATTCATGAATTAGCTACTTTAAAAGAATATGATTTACCTGTATGTGTCTGTATTTTAAACAATTCTTCTTATTATGCAATTAAACAAACACAAAAAAATCTTTATAACGAAGAGCCTTTTGAAGTTGATTTAAATAATCCTGATTTTATTAAAATAGCTGAAGCTTATTCAATTCCAGCAAAAAAAGTTACATCAAAAGAAGATTTAGAAGAAACTGTTAATGAAGCTATTATTTTAAGAAAACCTTATTTAATTGAAATAATTGTAAAAGAAGAAGATATTCCATTAACTAAGCTTCAATAATTAAAAACTCTTCACAAAATGACTTAACAATATCATTAACCTCGTCATTTTCTTCATAATTTAAATAAATATAATCATTATCTACTTCTAAAATTAGACCAATTGGATCTAATAAATAAAAATTTAGTTTTCCATTGAATGTAGAAATCCTTTTTTCAAAAATTAGGTATAAATTACTATCATGTAATTCGATTTTTTTAAACTCAAATTTTTCAAGGCTATCCCAATCTGTAGCTATTCTATCAAACAAGTTATCAATATGTTTTCTAGTTCTTCTGCTCATTGTTTGCCTCCTTTTTAAGTTTAATATATCCTTTTATAAAGTTTCTTACTTCTTTAACTAATAAAAAACTTACTACTGGGCCAATTACTTTTAATAAATTAATTTTAATGTCAATATGTCCATATCCGTCAATAACAGGATCTCCAAAGTATGGTTCTGCTGTTAATTCACATGGTTCAATTAATGAATTTGGAATTGTTAAAATTGCCCATAAGTAACCAATATATTCTGCAGTATCTACAAAACTAGTTAAACCTAATTTAATATGGTTTTGAAGAGAATAAACTTTAATAGATTTAAGTAATTTTTTAATAAGTTCTTTTAAATGATTTATAATTGATAAAGATTCTTTTAAAAGATATTTTACAAGATAATCTTTTTTTTCTTCTTCTTCATCCTTCTCTTCTTCCTCTTTTTTTTCAGAAGGATATTCTCTTGATAAAATAGTTATTTTATTTAAAATTAATATTTTAAGGGTTCCATTAATATTTGAACCTATTTTTTCATATTTTAAGATTATTCTAATACCTAAATAGAGCATTATAACTATAAAACAAATTAATATGAGTAAAACTAATGCTACAATGCTTAAGGTATTCAATTTATCCCTTTTAAAGAGTTAGTATTACACGTTGATGGTTTCTGGTTCGATATATTCGCTTTCATCAATATCGTCATCATCAGCGTGTTTATCCATTACTTTTTTAACAACATCACTAACAAGTAATCCTAAATCACTTATAGCTTTGTTCATTTCGCTTCCTTTAGTAATATTAATGACTTTTAATTCTTCTGAAGTATTTCCTTCTTTTGGAATAACTACCATAGAAATTGGTTCTACACCTGCTCCAGCTCCTGCTCCTGCTCCACATTTATCTCCTTTTACAGTTCCAGTTGCAAATCCTACACCCATTCTCATTACAGGAATAAATATTTTATCGCCAGCATCAATAGGCTCACCAATTACGTTATCAATATTAATAAGTTTTGATAATTCTTCAACAGTTGTTTTTATAGTTTCGGTCATTTGCTTCACCTTATACTATATTAATGTTTATTAATTAATAAGTAATTTACTAAAATATTATATATTTAAAAAGCTATTATATATTTAAAAATTTTTTTATGTGGAAATTATGATAGATGTTCTAGCAGGATTAGTTATTGATACTTTTATAGTCACTGGTTTAAATAAATCTGATTTAAAAACTAATTTTAGACATTTCTTTGGTATAGAAACTTGTAGTGCAATTGTAGGTTTTCTTTTAGGGCAACTTATATTACAATACATTGATTTAAACTTATTTTATCTATTAATAGGTATCATTATAATTGTTATTCAAATTATTGATATTTATGGGGTTGAATTTCCACCTGTAGTAACTCCTTTATTAATAGGTATAGATTCGTTATTTGTATTTACAGTTATGCCTTGGTTTGCTATTCTTATTTTACTTGTTTTTGAAGCAATAGCTATTACAGCAGGTAGTTTAATAGGAAATAAATTATTAGAACCAGTTCCTCCTAAAATTAGGGATTATCTAGTTAATGTAGTAATGTTTTTAATTGCTATAAGATTAATGGTATTCCATTAAAAAAAGAAAAAAAGAAAAGAATCATAAATATGATTCTGTAATTGATGCTACACCAGCACCTGGGTCAACATCTACACATAAGCCTTTAAGGGTCATACCAATAGCTGCAAATGTAATAGCTAATTGTTTGTATCCGATATTACCCATATGACCAATTCTGAAGATGTTTCCTTTAAGATGATCTTGTCCACCAGCTAATTCTACACCGTATTTTTCACGAGTAGTTCCACGGAATTGATCATCAGTAATTCCTTCAGGCATTTTAACTGCAGTAACAGTAGCTGAAGATACTTTTTCATCAGCGAATAATTCAAGACCTAATGCTTTCACAGCTTTTACACTAGCTTCTGCAGCTTTGTGGTGACGTGCAACTCTTGTTTCAAGTCCTTCTTCTTCAATAATTTTTAATGCTTCGTGCATTGCATATGTAAGTGAAACAGATGGAGTATATGGAGTTTGTGGAGGCACTTTGTCTACATATTTTTTATATGCTTTCATATCTAAGTAGTAGCAGTTACTTGTTACTCCTTCAACTTGTTTCCATGCATCATCACTTAATGTAATAGCAGCCATGCCCGGAGGTGCAGCTAAACATTTTTGTGAACCAGTAACACATACATCAATACCGAATTTATCTACATCAACATAGTCTCCACCTAAGGAAGAAACAGTATCTACAATGTATAATGCATCGTAATTTTTCATAACTTTACCAATTTCTTCAATAGGAGCAGCTACTCCAGTAGAAGTTTCATTATGAATAACAGTAATAGCTTTAATGTCTTCGTTTTCATCTAAGGTTTCTGCAATTGTTTTAGGATCTACTGCAGTTCCCCATTTAACAGCTAATTCTTGGGTGTCAATTCCATGAGCTTGGCCAATTTTCATGAAACGTTCACCGAATTTTCCACCTACAATATTTAATACTTTTTCTCCAGCATTTACAGTGTTTGCAAGTGCTGCTTCCATTGCAGATGTTCCAGAACCAGTTAATATATATGAGTCATTTTGAGTTTGGAATGTTTTTGACATTAATTCGTTTGTTTCTGTAAGGATTTCTCCATAAATAGCACTTCTATGGTTAACTACTGCTTGATTCATAGCTTGTAATACTCTAGGAGCTACGGTAGTTGGACCAGGAAGCATTAATAAAATATCGTTCATTATATTTTTCCTCCAATTATAAAAATTAAGCTTAATTTTTAGCTATTTATACATTTATTTTTATTATTTTTAAATATTTTTATATTAAATATTTTTATATTGAA
>JAKSUH010000098.1 GCA_024413395.1 archaeon | reverse complement strand
TAACTGTAAGAAGAACCATTCATAAATGTGTTAGTTCCACCATCTGTTCTTGCACTGATTTCGAAACAAATTACTTCTAAATTATCGTTGACTAAAGTTTGCATACAGAATGGACCATTCATTCCAGGTGAAACTAATTCTTTAGCACTAGCAACTAATTTATCACCAATTTCAAAGACTTGTGGAAGTAAAGATTCACGAATTACTACAGGATGGTTTCCAGTAACAACGTATGATGGACTTAAATCAATATCTAATTGATCTTTTGCAGGCATTCTTACAAAACCATCAATACTAGATTCATATCTAGAATCCATACCCATTACTTCTACAGTATCGTCTAATGCAGAATAGAAGTAGTGAATACAGTAATTACAACCAGAAACATATTCTTCAATGTGTGCGTTAGCAACATCTTCGTCTTCTAACCATCCACGACCTTTCATAGCTTCAATTTTAGCATTAAATTCTTCAGTAGAAGATGCTACGAAATAACCTCTTCCACCTCTAGCACCAGGGAATTTAACCATTACTGCTCTGTCAATTTGATCAGGATTATCGTATTTAAAAGGAATTCTGACATTACCTTCAACTAATAACTTTCTTTCAAGGTCTCTTTCAGCTTCCCATCTTAAAATATCTCTATTTCCAAACATTGGAACATTGAATTTATCTTCAACA
Organism: archaeon; assembly: GCA_024413395.1. Classification (GTDB taxonomy): domain Archaea; phylum Methanobacteriota; class Methanobacteria; order Methanobacteriales; family Methanobacteriaceae; genus Methanocatella. The sequence continues at coordinate 4,530 of JAKSUH010000098.1, read as the reverse complement.
TTGTCTAATCCAGCATAAGCAACAAAGGAACCATGAGGAACTACAATAGCATTTATATCTTTAAGTTGTTGTTGAACTTCTTCATTAACGATGTCTTTAAATTCATCGACAATGATATATTCATCTGCTACATCAAAACGTTGATAAGGAATTTCCCTACCTTTTTGACAAACTACGGCGGTTCTGAAACCTTCTTCTTTAGCACCTTTGAGAATGTGTAAAGAAGTGTGGCTTCCTAAAGTAGCTATAGTAATATTGCTTTTATCATAGCCGTCCAATATTTGTAAAATATCTTCTTTTTTTACCATACCCATAATTTAATCTCCTAAAATAGATAGTATATATTATGTTTTTAAGTGCATATAATAGTTTGTATATGAGTAAAAAATAATATGTATAAAAAATAAATTTATGATAAAAATACTAAAAAAATGGTGATTGAATAATGATATTAGGTTTAATTTCAGACACCCACATTCCAGAAAGAGCAAATGAACTTCCTAAAAAGGTATTAGAAATATTTAAAGAAGTTGATTTGATATTACATTCAGGAGACATTACTGATCAAAGTGTTTTAGATAAATTAAATGAAATAGCTCCTGTAAAAGCAGTTCAAGGAAATATGGATAGAGCTTATGGATTAGATCTACCTAAAAATATCGTTTTAGAAATAGAAAATAAAAAAGTTGGAGTCATACATGGTCAAGTTTACCCAAGAGGAGACACACAACAACTTTATTATACTGCAAAAGAATTAGAAGTCGATATTTTAGTTTCAGGACATTCACACCAACCACAAATAGAACAAATTAAAAATGTTCTTTTATTAAATCCTGGAAGTCCAACAGTTCCAAGATTAGCAGATAGAACAGTTATGCTTTTAGAAATAACATCTAAGGAAGTAAATGTAGATTTAATTAAAATAGGTTCACCTGTTTGTTCTGCTTTAGATTTTAATAAATTTAAATAGGAGATAATCAATGTCCAAAAGTTGGCAAAAAGAAAGAAAAAATGACCCTTACTATAAAAAAGCTAAAAGCGAAGAATATCGTTCAAGAGCTTCTTATAAACTTAAACAATTAGATAAAAAATTTAAAATAATGAAACAAGGAAATACTGTTGTTGATTTAGGTGCAGCACCAGGAGGATGGTCCCAAGTTGCTTTAGAAAAAGTTGGTGAAGAAGGATTAGTTATTGGTGTTGATTTAAATAGAATAAAACCATTTAAAGAAGAAAATTTCCATCGAATAAGAGGAGATTTTACAACAGAAGAAATTCAACAACAAATTATGAAATTAATTGGTGGAAAAACAAAAGTTATCATTTCTGATGCTTCACCATCTTTAAGTGGAATAAAAAATATTGATCAATTAAAATCTCTTGATTTAGTTAATGCAGTAATTGATATTGCAGACAATATTCTTGAAGTTAAAGGAAATTTAGTTATGAAAGTTTTCCAAGGGGCAGAATATAAAGAAATGCTTATAAACTTAAAAAAGAAATTTAGACAAGTAAAAACTACTAAACCACAAGCATCAAGGAAAAAAAGTGCCGAAATGTATGTTGTTGGGTTAGGCTATAAAGGAAAATAAAAAATAAAAAAAAGTTAAATTAATGAATTATAAGCTTCATGAGCAACTTTTAATTTTTCTTTAGCAATATTAATCCTAGAATCTACATCAGAAGAAGATTTACCTGAATCTAATGCACTTTGAGCACTTTCAATAGCTGTTCGTGCCCTAGTAAGTTCCAATAAAGCTTGGTCATATTTGTTCACTGAAGTAGTATTATCTGAATACTGTGATTTGATAGCAGTAAAATTTGATTCTAAATCATCATATTCTGATTTTAATGATGGTAATTCATCATACTGACTACCAGAAGATATTGCATTAGTAATACTATTTGAAAACATACTGAAACCCACATATCCTGCTACAATAATAATTGAAATTATCATGAGAACTCCAAAAACTGAAATTAACAAAGATGTGGATTTAAATAAATTTAACCTTGATTTTCTCATAATATCAACTTAGATATAAAATTTATACTTATTAATATAAAAATATTACTTTTTAGAATAGTATTTTTTCAATAAACTTATCTGGGAAAAATAAAAAATTGAGAAGTTGAATAAAGAAAAAAATAGATTATAAAAATATAATGATTAAGGAAAAATATGAATCCTTAACCATAATACTAAATTGGGAATAGAGGTAAGAAAGTATTCAGCTATAAGGAAAGCAGAATAATCTATTTGACTGAAGGACATACTTAAATAAATATTAAACAAAAAATATGTAATTTTTTATTAAAAGTATTATTCCTTACTTTTAATTTAGAGAAATAAGATATATAAAGCTTTTTAAAGTAATACAAAACTACCAAAATAGTTTAATTTTTTAATACTTTTTTTTAATATTTTTATTACAAGTTAGTTATTTTATGAGAAAAAGTATTAACTTTTTTTAAATAAAAATTATTAAAAAAATTTTATTAATGATAAAAATTATAATATAGTTGATGAATGAAAGTGCCAAATCAAGGACAACTGTAGCAAAATTTGAAGAGTTTTTTTCTACATCTTACAAGGATGATGTATTTGAAATACTTGAAAAATTCCCTGATGAAAGATCACTCAATATAGATTATAATAATCTTGAAATGTTTAATCCAGATTTAGCAGATTTGTTAATTGAAAAACCAGAAGAAGTTATTCAATCAGCACAACAAGCTATTAAAAACATTGACCCTCTTGTAAAAGATGCAGATGTTAACATTAGATTTGAAAACTTAACAAATATTATTCCACTTAAAATTTTATTAAGTAAATATATTGGAACATTTGTAGCTGCAGATGGAATTGTTAGAAAAACTGATGAAATTAGACCAAGAATCGAAACAGCTGTTTTTGAATGTAGAGGTTGTATGAGATTGCATGAAGTAGAACAAACTTCAAATAATAGAATCTTAGAACCTTCATTATGTAGTGAATGTGGAGGTAGATTCTTTAGATTACTTCAAGAAGATTCAAGATACATCGATACACAAACTGCAAGGATGCAAGAGCCTTTAGAAAATTTATCTGGAGGAACAGAACCAAAACAAATGTTAATGATTCTTGAAGACGATTTAGTAGATGAACTAAATCCAGGAGATAAAGTCAGAATTACAGGTACTTTAAAAACATTCAGAGAAGAACGTAGTGGTAAATTCAAAAATTATATTTATGTAAACCATATTGAAGCGTTAGAGCAAGAATTTGAAGAATTACATCTTTCAGAAGAAGATGAGGAAAAAATTATTGAATTATCTCAAGACCCTCACATATATGATAAAATCATCAAATCTACTGCTCCGTCAATTAAAGGATACAGAGAAGTAAAAGAAGCTATTGCACTCCAATTATTTGGAGGTTCTGCAAAAGAACTTGAAGAAGGAACTCGTTTAAGAGGAGATATTCATATTCTCTTTGTAGGGGACCCAGGTATTGGTAAATCCCAAATGCTTAAATATGTATCCAAATTAGCTCCAAGAAGTATTTATACAAGTGGTAAAGGTACAACAGGAGCAGGTTTGACTGCAGCAGCAGTTAGAGATGAATTAGGCGGATGGTCCTTAGAAGCAGGTGCATTAGTTCTCGGAGACCAAGGAAATGTATGTGTCGACGAGCTCGATAAAATGAGGTCTGAAGATAGATCTGCACTTCACGAAGCTTTAGAACAACAAACAGTAAGTATTGCTAAAGCAGGAATTATGGCTACATTAAACTCAAGATGTTCTGTTCTTGCAGCAGCAAACCCTAAATTTGGAAGGTTTGATAAGTATAAAAATCTTGCAGAACAAATAGATTTACCTGCTCCAATATTGTCTCGTTTTGATTTAATTTTTGTAATTCAAGATAATCCTGAAGTTGAAAAGGATTCAGAAATTGCAGAACACATTCTTAAAACTCACCAAGAAAACAGTATTGGTTATGAAATCGAACCAGAATTACTTAGAAAATACATCGCTTATGCAAGGAAAAATGTTAATCCTGAATTAACTGATGAAGCAGTAACTGTTTTAAAAGAGTTTTATGTAACTACAAGAAATGCGAATAATGGAGACGATGGACCAGTACCAATTACTGCAAGGCAACTAGAAGCAATTATTCGTTTAGCTCAAGCTAGTGCTAAATTAAAACTTAAACCAGTTGTTGAAAAAGAAGATGCTGAAAGAGCAATTAGACTCAATTTATTCTGTCTTAAAGAAATGGGTTCCGATTCTGAAACTGGAAAAATTGATATTGATAAAGTAGAAGGAAGAACTCCAAAATCAGATAGAGATAAGATTAAAACGGTTATGGATGAAATTGAATTATTAGAAGAAGAATATGCTGGTCAAGCCCCAGGAAATATTTTAATTTCAAACTTAGCAGATAAATACAATATCAGCGAAGATAAAGTTGAAGGTATTATCAAAAATCTTAAAAACAAAGGAGTTATTTACGAACCATCAAGTGGCCACTATAAACGTGCTTAGCCA
>JAKSUH010000097.1 GCA_024413395.1 archaeon | reverse complement strand
GTTCTTCCTCAACATAGCACTCTTCAGGAGGCCAAGGATATGGATATCCTCCATCAGGAACAAAGTCATCAAGATTAAATAAATTATCCCTTGAACCCATAATTAATCACCTTCTAAACACTACTTCATTACAAAGTAATTACTATACTTTTAGCACCATACTATATAAAGTAATCGAAATAATCCTAATAAAAGATTCATTATATTCCATAAACTAGACTAAAAATTAATGGAGTTACATGAACTTCAATTATTGCTGCAATAATTAAAAGAACAAAAATAATAATCGCACATAATAAAATATCTTTAAACTCTGTTTTAGATTCTTTTAAAACATTTTTAATAGATTGTTCTTTAGAAAAAAATAGCTTTAATAACTTTAATTTCTATTTTTGTTAAAATTAATGCTCCTACTAAATCCAATAGATGCAGAATATTCAATTATTCCATGAGGAGCAATTCCTACTGTTGCAAAAAGTACATCCATACCAAACATCTGTCCAATAATAAATGCATTAAATGCAACAATAGCAAATGACATTATAGAAAAGAGTAAACCTAATAGAATAGTAGAAATACCTACAGAAAAGTTCGTAACAAATAAATCAACTGCACTAAGATTTGGACCTAGAGTATTAAAAGTATTAGACCCTCCAACATCAGACATAAGACTACTAAATACTCCATATTGACTACCAATAGTAATATACCCATAGATTACGCCTACAAGAAATGCAATAACGAAAAATCCTAATGAAATTAAGAAAAATTTTTTATTTCTTTTAAAAAATCCTTTTAAATTTTCTTTTGATAATAAATCCAATATAAACACCTTTAATAAAATTTATATTCCTAGATAAATAAGTTTTTAGATTAGTTTAAATAAGATTCAAATTAAAGGAATAATTAAAAGGAGATGATGAAATGTCAAATACATGTAAAAATTGTAAATACTGGCAAGTGTATTTTGAAGATAATTGTTCTCCTGCACAAGGAGTTAAGTGCACACAAGGTTATGGTAGAACAGATCCTGATGATACCTGTGATGAATTTTACAGAGAAGTTGGATACATAGGTAGTTCTTATGAAGGAAGCTGGGACTGGGGAAATTCTGAACTTGATAAAAAACTAAGAGCTTATAGAGATTATTTAGATGAATAATGGGAGTTAAAAATGGAAACAAAATATATTATCTTAATAGTGGTAGTAGCTGCTATTTTACTTGCAGTAATTGCAGGATTAAGTAATACAAATCAAGAAAACACCACAACGCAAACAAGCCCCATAGTAGATTCAGATATAGAAAAAATATTTGCAATGCCTATGGGATTTTTATAACAAATGCTAATGATAAACTATTAAATGCTAATCATGATGGACTAGCTCAAAAAGTACATTTAATGATTATTAAATGTGATTCATACGATGCTGCTTTAAATGAATTAGAAGGAGATAAAACAAAAGACGGTGCCACAAATATTTATACTTTTTCAAATGATTATGGTGACGTTGGTTATGAAGAAATAGTTGAAGTTAACGGCACATATTATGTTATAGAAATTTATTCAATGGGTGATCATTTAGGTAGTTATACAGAACATTCATTTGAAGATGTTGATACTGCAATTAATGAATTTAATGATGTAAACCATTTAACACCTATTTAAAATAGCTAGTTTGAGTATAAAAATACTCAAACCTTTTTATTTTTTCCTATAACCAATATTATAATGTAATTTATGTAATTTATACAATGCAACACTATTACTTGAAGGGAATGCATAAATCATTTCATCTAACTCTTCTAAAGTTATTTTTTTATTAATAATGAAAGCAAAAACATTAATAAGGTTTTCAGCTTCAAAACTGCATATTTCACAACCAACAATGTTCTTTTCTTTATCAGTTACAACAGTTAATTCAGCATCTCTCTCATTTTTAAGTTCAATGAAATAAGATTTACCATATTCAATTCTATCAACATTATATGCTTCAGGATGTTCTAATGCATAAGCAGCAGTTACACCAACAGTAGCTATACGTGGTAAAGTAAAGACTACAGCAGGAACAACAGGATATGTTATCTCATCACTAGTTTCTCCTAATAAATATTTTGCTAAGTATTTTGATTGATGAATAGCTACAGTAACTAATTTTGCTTGATTTGTATCTGCAACATCTCCTGTAGCATAAATATTTTCAATATTTGATTGCATATGTCCATTAACTGGAATACCTTTAGATGATGAGCTAACACCTGCTTTTTCAAGACCAATACCTTCAACATTTGCAACTCTACCTAAAGCTCCAATAACATAATCTCCAGTTAAAGACAATCCATTATTAGTTTTTACTTCAAATTTATCTCCATTTTTAATTACTTCAATAGCTTCTTGATTAAAATGGAAATTAACTCCTTGATTTTCAAGTATTTTCATTACTTTTTCAACATAAGGTTGATAGAAGTGTCTTAAAGCAGTATCTGATCTAATTAAAACATCTACTTTTTTACCAGATTCTGCAAGAATTGAAGCAAATTCTAAAGAAACAAAACCTGCTCCCATTATAATAGTTTCATTAGGAAGTTCTTTAATTTCTAAAAAGTCTGTACTATCACGGATAAATTCTTTTCCTGGAATATGTGGTATAAATGGAATTAAACCAGTAGCAATAACAATTTTTTCACCATAATAAATATCCTCATTTACTTGAACTCTGTGATTATCAAGAAGGACACCTTTACCATTAGCAACATCAAGACCATATTCTTTAAATTTTCCATCTAAAAATACAGATAAGCCTGCGATTGCTTTTTCTTTATATTCCATTAAACTTGGCCAATCAACAGAGAAATCTCCTTTTTTACCGATTCCTTCATATCTTTTAATAGCTGCAGCTAATTCATAGGGAGCATCAAGTAAAATCTTAGAGTTACATCCATAATTTGCACAAGCTCCACCATATAATCCTTCTTCAACAATTAAAACTTTCCATCCATTATCTGCAAGGAATCTAGCTCCTTGCCAACTAGCATTTCCACTTCCAATATAAATTATATCATATTTATCCATAAAATTCCTTCTAAAAACTAATATTATTTAGAAATATATTAAAAATAATATAAATAATGTACTATTGAACCTAATTTATATTAAATAATAGATAAATATATAAAAATTGTTTAATAAAAGAAATTAATATGGGAAAGAGTATTCATATTAAAAATGTTAAAGAAGATAAAAAATCTCAAAAGAAGATTATAATTGAAGATAAAGATACTCTTACAGATACTGATTTTTCTAAAAAAGAAGATATTCCTGTTAAAAAATTATATAGCGATGCAGACGGCGATGGTCAACCAGATATAATGACTATTGATCAAAATAATGATGGATTAATTGATTATATTGAAATCGATACCGATGGTGATGGTAAAGCTGATTTTGTAGCTATCGATACTGATTTTAATGGAAAATTTGATACTTTTTGTTTTGATACCGATAGAGACGGGAAAATTGATAAAATAGGCTATAATCTAGATGAAGATGGAAATATAGACTATTATGAAAACAATAACCAGTAATTTATTTAATAAAAAGTGTATTATTTAAGATTTCTTTCAATTAAACCAAGTAACTCATTAAGATTATATGGTTTATTGAGACAATCAAATCCATCAACAGTTTTAGTTGTTGCAGTTAAAAATACAATAGGAATACCTAACTTATTTATTTCAGCAGCTGCATTAATTCCATCCATTTCTCCTTTTAATATGATATCCATTACAACTAAATCTGGTTTTTGAGATTTAGCAATTTCAATTGATTTTTCCCCTGATGTACAAGGTTCAAAAACTTCATATCCTTCTAATTCAAGATTTAATTTTAAATCATAAGCGATGATTTCTTCATCCTCAACAATTAAAATTTTATACATTTTTTCAAAAACCCCAATAAAAATTAAAATAAAATAAACATTTAATATTATATTTAAAATTGATGATATTTAAAGTAATCTAAAAAAGAGAATACGAATTATGAAATTGTTAAAAAAAAGAAAAAAAGATTGATTTTAAGATTTTCTTTCAAGAACAAAATCTGCAATCAATTCAAGTGCCTGTTTGCTTTCAGAGTCAGGCAATATTTCGAGTAGTTTCTTAGCTTCTTCAACGTTTTCTTGAGCAACATTACGTGCATATTCAAGTGCACCATATTTATCAAGTAAATCCATAGCTACATCTACATCTGCTTGTGAAGTTTCTTCACTTTTTAATATTTTAAGTAAAGTTTCTTTATCTTCAGGTGATGCTTCTTCAAGAGCTTTAATAACAATAATTGTCATTTTACCTTCAACAATATCAGAACCAACAGGTTTACCTAATTCGTCCTCACTTGAAACAAGATCTAAATAATCATCTTGAATTTGGAAAGCAAGACCAATAAGTCTACCATACTCATACATTGCATCAATAACTTCTTCTGATGCACCACCAACAATAGCTCCAGCTTTAGTAGCAGCAGCAATTAATGCACTGGTTTTTTTGAAAATCATTTCCATATATTCATCAAACTCAACATCATAACGACCTTCAAAACTAATATCAGAAGCTTGACCTTCACAAATTTTAACACAAGCATCAGCAACAGTAGATAATGCAACATTTAATTGAGCTGCAGAAACTTCTTCTTGAGGAGTGTTAATAATAATTTCAAATGCTTTAGAAAATAAAGTATCTCCTGCCAAAATAGCTATTCCTTCATCCCAAACTTTATGAACAGAAGGTTTTCCACGCCTCATATCATCATCATCCATGATATCATCATGAATAAGTGAAAAGGTATGGATAAGTTCAATAGCTCCAGCAGTACCAAGAGCATTTTGTTTACTTCCTCCAATAGCTTCAGCAGTTATAATTGCAAGAGAAGGTCTTAACATTTTTCCTCCTGCTTTAGTTAAATAAAGAGAAGCTTCTTGTAATGAATCTGGAGTAATAGTAGATAAATATTTTTCAATTTCTGAAAAAATATCTTTATTATAATTTCCTAATACATCATTTACATTCATATTTTCACCTCAATTAAGTTCTAAAAACTTGTGCTTGTGCATTTCTTAAGATATGCACATTTTTACCAATTCTGTAACCTTCTTCTTCAGCTAATTCACCATAAGCTGAAAGCATAGATAATTCCCCATGTGCAGGAATAATATGCTGAGGTTTTAGCATGCGTATAAATTCTCTATGATCTTCACGACCTGCGTGACC
>JAKSUH010000096.1 GCA_024413395.1 archaeon | reverse complement strand
ATTACTACTGAAATTTTACAAGAAGCTATGGCTCGTGAATTAATTAGAAGAGTTCAAGATATGAGGAAAGATATGGATTTAGATGTTGAAGCTACTATTGATGTAATTGTTAAATGTAGTGAAAACTTCAAAGATTTAATTACTCCTCAAACTGAATTTATTTCAAATGAAATTAGAGCAGACTCTTTAATTGTTTCAACAGTTGAGGAATGCATAGCTTCAGATGATGAAAATTATACTAAAGAATGGAAAATTGAAGAAGAAGATCTATCTATAGCTATTAAAAAATAAACTGGTGTTAAAATGACTTTAGAAGATTCTGAAATTAAATATATTGAAGAAATTCTCGGTAGGAAAATGAATGAATTAGAAGAAGGTATGTTAGATGTTATGTTTTCAGAACATTGTTCATATAAAAGTAGTAGGCCTTTTTTAAGACAATTCCCTACTGAAGGTGAAAACATTATTTTAGGACCTGGAGATGATGGAGGGCTTGTGTCTGTAACTGATAAATATGCTCTTGCAGTAGGTATGGAATCTCACAATCACCCTTCAGCTATTGAACCTTATGGGGGAGCTGGAACTGGAATTGGTGGAATTTTAAGAGATATTATCTCTATGGGTGCTATGCCAATAGCTTTGCTTGATTCATTACGTTTCGGTCCTTTAGATAATCAAAAATCAAAATACTTATTTGAACATGTTGTAGAAGGAATTTCTGATTATGGTAACAGAGTAGGTGTTCCTACAGTTGCTGGTGAAGTTGAATTTGATGAAGCATTCAGAACTAATCCTCTTGTAAATGTAATGTGTGTAGGTCTTGTTGAAAAAGAAAATATTGTAAGAGCTGAAGCACCAAACATAGGTGACGTATTCTTACTTATGGGTGGAACTACTGGCCGTGATGGTATTCATGGTGTAACTTTTGCTTCTGAAGAATTAACTTCTGATAGTGAAACTGAAGATAGGCCTGCTGTTCAAGTAGCTGATTCATTTACTAAAAAACGTGTTCTTGAAGCTTCTTTAGAAATTTTAGAAAAAATTAACGTTTCTGGTGTAAAAGATTTAGGTGGAGGAGGTCTTACTTGCTGTGTATCTGAATTAGTAGACTCTTCTAAAAATGGAGCTAAAGTTTTCTTAGAAGAAATTCCATTAAGAGAAACTGGAATGACTCCATATGAAATAATGTTATCTGAATCTCAAGAAAGAATGGTTTTTGTTATTAATCCTAATGATGTAGAACTTGCACAATTTATTTGTGATAAACACGAAATTGTATCTTCTATTATTGGAGAAGTAATTGATGGAAATAACTTTAAAATTATTAAAGATGGAGATGAAATAGCTGATTTACCAACTATTTTACTTGCAGACCCTCCTTCAATCGACAGACCAATTAAAGAGATTCCAGAAGATGAAACAAAACCAGAAGTTAAAGATCCTCCAATTAGTCAATCTTTATTACAATTATTAGCATCACCTAATATAGCAAGTAAAGAATGGGTTTACAAACAATATGACCATGAAGTTCAAGTAAGAACTGCTGTAAAACCTGGGGACGATTCTGCTGTTTTAAGAATTGATAATAAAACAGCTATTGCTTTAACAACTGATGCTAACACAATTCATACTAAATTATCTCCTTACCATGGTGGAGCAGGTTCTGTTGCAGAATCTATCCGTAATGTAATATCTATGGGAGCAACTCCTTATGCTGTTGTAGATTGTTTAAACTTTGGAAATCCTGAAACTCCTGAAATCTTATGGCAATTTAAAGAATGTATTAGGGGTATGAGTGATATTGCAGCAAAATTCGATGCACCAGTTATCAGTGGAAATGTAAGTTTCTACAATGAAACTGAAGGAATTAAAATTAATCCAACTCCTGCTTGTGGTGTAATCGGTGTTGAAAATATCGCAAATATTAGAACTTTAGACTTCAAAAATGAAGGAGATAAAATATTATTAATTGGTGAAACATTTGATGAACTTACAGGTTCAGAATATTATAGAACAATTCATAATACTCAAGTAGGTAAAGCTCCTAGAGTTAATATTGATGCTGAATTTGCTAATGGTAAAACCGTTTTAGATTTAATATCTAATGATAAAGATAAAAATATTACTGCTGTTCACGATGTTGCAAATGGTGGTTTAGCTGTTGCACTTTCTGAAATGGTAATGTCTAGTGGTTTAGGTTGTACTATTGAGTTAGACCAAATATCAAAAGATTTAGATAAAATAGCTATTCTTTATGGTGAATCTCATAGTAGGTATTTAGTCACTGTAAAAGCTGATGCATTAAATGATATATTATCTCAAATTGATGTTCCTGTAGCTTGTATTGGTGAAGTTAAAGGGGATGCTTTAATTATTGGAGCTCATGAATTCACTGCTGATGCATTAAACGATGCTTATCATGGTGTTTTAGAAAAATACATGGCTTAATTGAGAAAAATGTTTTTACCAAATTTAAAATCATTGAAAGATGCTTTAAAATGCATAGAAGATAATCAAAAGGTTTTAGGGACTGAAAAGATTTTCTTAAAAGATGCTCATAAAAGAGTATTGGCTGAAAAAATAGTATCTTCTCATGATTTTCCACCATTTGATAAATCAACAAGAGATGGGTTCGCTATTAACTCTAAAGATACTTTAGATATATCTGAATCTAATCCAAAATCTTTTAAAATAATTGATTTTATAGGTGCAGGTTTTTTTTCAGGAAAAACTCTTTCTAATTATGAAGCTATTGAAATCTCTACTGAGGCACCTATTCCTTCTGGTGCAGATGCTATTATAATGAAAGAAGACGTTTCAGTTAATGGAGATGAAGTAAAATTATTCTCTAAAGTTTCTTCTGATGATTTTATTTATAAAAAAGGTAAGGATATTAAGAAAAGGGAAATTATTCTCCAAAAAAATACTTTAATTGATTTTCAAGAGATAGGATTAATTGCTTCTGCAGGTTATAATGAAGTAGAAGTTTATAAAAAACCTAAAATTAAACTTTTTGTTACTGGTAGTGAACTTGTTCAACCTAGTAAAACTCTTGAAAAGGCTAAAATAATGAATTCTAATCAATTTACTATATCCTCTTTAATTAAAAATTCTGGGGCTATTGTAGAAGTTGAACATATTAAAGATGATTTTGATTCTTTAGTTGATTCTATTAATCAAGCTACAAAAGAATTTGATGCTATAATTACTACTGGTGGAACTGCTATTTCTAAAAAGGATCTTATTTTTGATGTTGTCAATTCAATTGGTAAGGTATTATTCCGTGGGGTTGATATAAGGCCAGGAAAACTTTTCGTTTGTGGAATTGTTAATGATACTATGGTATTTAATTTTTCAGGAAGTCCAGTTGCTGCAATGACACAATATGATATCTTTGCTAGAAAATATATTTTTAAAATGCAAGGTGTAGATTTCTATTTAAACTTTGTTGAGAGAGAATTATTGTTCGATTTCTCTTCTAAGTTAGGTGTGGTTGATTTTTCAAGATTTATTGCTGATGATGATTATGTTATTAAGATGGTAAAACACAGTTCGGATGCAACTTCATCATTAATTGATGCTAACTACATGTTCATAGATAAAAATATTGAAAAATGTAAGAAAGGTGATTTAGTTAAAGTTCTTTTCTTTAATTCAATGACTTGGTAATCAAAGTGGTGTTTTAATGAATGGTATATGGTATTATTTGTATGCTTTTGTCATCATCTGGATATTGTCTTTAGGATTAAAGAAAAAATTAGAGAAACATAATTTTGAAATTAACTTTCCAATTATAATGTGGAGGACAACAAGATTAAGGGGTTTTATTGAAAAAATTTCAAATCTGTCTCCAAAATTTTGGAAGTGGTTTTTTAATATTGGTATAATTGTTTCTTATATAGCAATGGTAGTAATGACAATAATGTTAGTACAATCATTATCTACTGTTTTTGAAACTCCATCGATATCAATTGTTTTACCGGGTGTTGAAGTACCTGGGTCTCCAATGTATGTTCCTTTTACCTATGGTTTTTTAGCTATTATCTCTGTTTTAGTTATTCATGAATTTTCCCATGGTATTGCATCTAGATGTGAAAAAATAAGTATTAAATCAATTGGTCTTTTGCTTGTTGCAGTATTACCTGGAGCTTTTGTTGAACCTGATGAAGATGAATTAGAAGCTTCATCAAAAATGTCTAAATTAAGAGTATATTGTGCGGGTTCTGTTGCAAACATCTCTCTTGCAGCTATTGCTTTAATTTGCACGGTATTAATTAGTTCTTTAATTGTTCCTGCTGTTTTTTATGATGATGGTATGAAAATTACTCGTGTTATGGAAAATTCTCCTGCAAATGGTGTTTTACATGATGGTATGGTTATAGAATCTTTTAATGGTCAAACTTTTAATAATTATACTGATTATTCTCAATTAATTTCTTCTTTTAAACCTAATGAAGATCTTTCCATTGGAACAAATGAAGGAACATTCACGGTTCATACAACAACAAATCCTTCTAATTCTTCTAAAGGATATATTGGTGTAATGTCTAATGTTCATTATGAAATCTATGATAGTGTGAGTAGTGTTTATGGTAATGATTTACCATGGATTTGGTTTATGTTGATTGAATTATTCAAATGGATTTTTATTTTGAACTTAGGTATTGGTTTATTTAATCTTTTACCAATTAAACCTCTAGATGGTGGACATATGTTTGAAATACTACTTAGTACTAAATTACCTGAAGAGTATTATGCTCCAATTGTAAGATTTGTATCAATTTTCTTAGCTATGGTGATTATAGTAAGTTTAGTGGTGGGTTTTATTTAAAAATTTAAAAAAATAAAAAGTAGAAAGAATAAATATTCTTTCATTAGAAGTATCTAGCTAAAATACCTTCTAAGATTTTGTAATGACGACCTTCGTCTTTAGAACTTTCCATGAAGAAAGTTGCAGCGTCTTCAAGACCTTCAGCTTCAGCTTTTTCAGCAGCTTCTCTTTTTTCTGCGTTAGCCATTTTTTCTCCACCTAACATGGTTTCGATGTTTGCTTTGAGGTCATCTTCAATAATAGCATTCATTTCACAGAATCTTGCTGCATGTTCAGCTTCTTCCCATGCTAATCTTTTGAAAATTTCTGCTAATTCTCCGTAACCTGCTCTGGAAGCTTGTCTGGACATAGCTAAGTACATACCTACTTCTGTGGTTTCTCCAGTAAAGTTTGCAGCTACTTCTTTTTCTACACCAGTACCTTTGGTGGATCCAATTTTATGTTCATATTTTATCATAATTTCAATCTCCTTATTTGTTATTTTTAGATATGTTTTTTTTATATATAAATTATTTTTTCTATAATTCAATTTGAATTAATATAAACAATTTTATCTATTACGAACATTTTATATAA
>JAKSUH010000095.1 GCA_024413395.1 archaeon | reverse complement strand
AGGTCCATATTATACATTGACATAATTAATCTTCAATTGTACCGGTTATTACTACTTTTCCATCAATAACATCTAATGCAACAAGTGAGAATAAAGAAACACCAGTTTCTTTTTCAACTGTGTTTTTTCCACCTGCTTTATCTATTATAGCTATAACACTTGATATATCAATTTCATATTCTTTTAATGCATTCAATAAAGAAATTAAAGTTCCCCCAGTACTTACTACATCATCAATAATGAGTATTTTGTCTCCCGAGTTTATATAATTGATATATAAAGTTGATTCACCATATCCTGTTTTTTTAGTTACAGACTTTTCACCTTCAAGACCATATTGTCTTTTACGAATAACTAGGTGAGGGATGCCTGTTGCAAGAGATAATGCAGTACCTAAATGTATTCCCATAGCTTCTATACTTACAATTTTATCAACATCTAAATTTACATGTTTTTTTATTGCATCTGTTAATTCATTTAAAACTTCAGGTTTAATTTCAGGAATTCCATCACTGATAGCATTTACAAAATAATTGTATTCTCCTTTTTTCACAATTGGAGATGCTAATAATGATTTTTTTGTTTCTTCTAACATCTTCTCACATACAAAATTTTTAATAAGTTTAATGTTAATAGTTATATTAACATTTAATTTAAATAGTTTTCAATTTATATAGTTAATATGTGATAATATGGCAATGCTCGGAAGTTTAGGTGAAAATCTCTCTAATACTATGAAAAAATTAGTGGGAATGTCTGTAATAGATAAAAAAACAATTAAAGAAGTTGTAAAGGAAATACAACGTGCATTAATTCAATCCGATGTAAATATCGCTTTAGTATTAGATTTATCAAAGAAAATCGAAAGTAGGGCTCTTGAAGAAGAACCTCCAAAAGGAATTACTCCAAGAGAACATGTTATAACAATTATTTATGAAGAAATGGTAAATTTTTTAGGTACTGAACCTGTTGGATTAAATATTGATCAAAAACCTTATAAAATTTTACTTTTAGGATTACAAGGTAGTGGTAAAACTACTACAATTGGTAAAATGTGTCGTTTCTTAATTAAAAAAGGATTTAATCCTGCGGTTGTTTGTACTGATACATGGAGACCAGCTGCTTATGAACAATTAAGACAGTTAACTGAGGAAATGCAAATTCCACTTTATGGAGATCCTGATAATAAGGATGCATTAGATTTAGCTAGGAAAGGTCTTCAAGAATTTAAAAACAAAAAAGTTATTATTTTCGATACTGCAGGTAGACACAAACAGGAAGAAGATTTAATTGCAGAAATGGATGAATTTGATAAAATTATTGAACCTACTGAAGCTATTTTAGTTATTGATGGTACAATAGGTCAACAAGCTGGAGAGCAAGCCAGAGCATTTTCACAAGCAACAGACATTGGCTCAATTATTATTACAAAATTAGATGGTTCTGCAAAAGGAGGGGGTGCAATGTCTGCAGTTGCAGAAACAGGTGCACCAATTAAATTCATCGGTACTGGTGAAAGAATCGATGATTTTGAATTATTCGATCCACAAAGATTTATTTCAAGATTACTTGGTATGGGTGATATTCAAACTCTCATTGAAAAAGCTGAAGAAAATATTGATGAAGATCTTGCTGAACAAACCATGGCTAATATGTTAAATGGTAAGTTCACCCTTGTTGATATGAGAAATCAGTTTGAAATGATGAATAATATGGGTCCAATGCAACAAGTTTTAAATATGATTCCAAGAATGGGTAATAAAATTCCTAAGGAAGCTTCTAAAGTTACAGAAGATAAAATAGAACGATATAAAGTTATGATGTCTTCTATGACTGAAGATGAAATGTTAAACCCAAAAATCATCAAACAATCTAGAGTTCAAAGAATCGCTAGAGGATCAGGTGTTTCTGAATCTGAAGTAAAAGACCTTCTAAAATACTATAACACCACTAAAAAGGCCATGAAAGGTATTGGAAAACGTGGCCGTATGGGCGGTGGAGCTATGAATCGTTTAATGGGTCAATTCATGAGATAATGATAACATGGATGAAACTATATTAGATGTAGCTAGGGCTATCTTAGAAGCTACAAATGGAAAAATATGTAATCATTGTCTTGGCCGTAAGCTATCTTCTACTTTTGATGGTAATGATAATGTTGATAGAGCTTTAAAAGTTTCTAAAGCATTAGGCATTGATCAATCTGATTCTGAATGTGTTATCTGTGGAAATATTTTTGATAAAATTAATGATGAACTTTTTGAAATGATTTATGATAAAATAGATTATCTTAACATCGAATTTGATACTTTTTTAGTTGGTACAAGTATTGATAAATCAATCATGGAAAAAGACATTGAATTTTCAGAAAAATTAGGTTTAGATGTTGAAGTTATTAAAAAAGAATTAAACAGATTAATTGGTCGTGAAATTGAAAATATTTTAGATAAAGAGGTTCAATTCCAAAAAGAAGAAATTGTTATTAATGTTGATTTAAAAGGCAATCCTAAAATTAGAATTCAAATAAATCCTATTTTTATTGAAGGTAAATATAATAAACTTAAACGTGGAATTCCTCAAACTAAATGGCCTTGTACAAAATGTAAAGGTAGGGGTTGTGAGGAATGTAATTTCACTGGAAAACAGTATCCTGAATCTGTTGAGGAATTATTATCTGAACATATTTTAGAAGTAACAAAAGGTTTTGAAGCAAAATTCCATGGTGCAGGTCGTGAAGATATTGATGTTTTAATGCTTGGTGAAGGAAGAGTATTTGTTTTAGAAATTAAAGAACCAAGAATTAGAAAAATTGATTTACCTAAATTAGAAGAAAAAATCAATGAAATTAATGAAGGAAAGACTCGATATAATGGTTTAAAATTCACTCATAGAAATAGAAAAGCAGAACTTAAACTTTCGTCTCCTGATACTTTTAAAGTCTATAAAGCTATAGTAAAAACTAATAAAGAATATGGTGAAGATAATTTATCTAAATTAGATGTTTTAGACGAAATTAATCAACAAACTCCAATTAGAGTATTATGTAGAAGAGCAGATAAAATTAGAGTTCGTCGTGTTAAAGAATTAAAATGTAGTCCAATTGACGCAAATACTTTTGAGATGATTATAAAAACAGAAGGTGGTCTATACATCAAAGAATTAATTTCTGGTGATGATGGAAGAAGTCAACCTAATGTTTCAGATATTTTAGGTGTTGAAGCTATTTGTGAACAATTAGATGTTATTGAAGTTAGTGAAAAATAATACATATATATTTATAAAAGTTATGGCTATTTATTATTATAAAATTTATTGGTGATTCTGTATGAGTAAATTAAAGAACAAATTTCTAATTTTATTGGTTATTTTCTCTATTTGCTTATGTTTATCAACAGTTGCAGCAATAGATAATACAGATTCAAGTTCAAACGATAACATTAATCAGGATTCTTCAAATTACTATGATTTTATTGCAGTTAATGGTAATGTGCCTGTTGCTAATGTACACATTACTTTAACATGGTCACAACCATATTCAGGTGGTACTGTTTATCGTCAAGAGGCAGGTGTTACAGATAGTGATGGACATTTACGACTTCAAAAAGTACATTTCCAGCAAAACTGGAGGTAACTTATCCGGATTCAGTACATTTCACACTAGAAGAAAAAATACAACCTGATGATAATAGTATACTTATCCGTCATGATGGTGTTATTGAAAAATTTAATAATAATGGCTTAAAAACACAATCAAACCAATCATCAGATAATAATCAAGATATTGCACATGAACAAGTTAATAATTCTGTTAATAATCTTTCTCATGGTAAGATTACAATGCACAAAACACGAATACCTTTAATTTTATTCCTTGTCTTATTTATATTGCCTTTAGGATTAATAAAACGAATTTAAAATTATATATTTAAAGTTTATATATTAGTAAATTAATAAATATATCCACTTAATAAACGATAAGTGAGGGAAGTGTCATGGCAAAAGATAAAGATAATAAAATTAGTATGCCACAAACGGGTGCTGGTTTAGTTAGATATTTTGATGAAGAAAGTGTAGGTCCTAAGCTTTCTCCAGAGCACGTTATTGTTATAACTATTATTTTAGCTATTTTCTGTTTTGTATTAAGATACACTGCAGTATAATAGTTTTTTTCTATTTTTTAATATCAAAGGTGATTACATGTTAACTAAAAGAATTATTCCATGTTTAGATTGTGATTTACAAGTTCCTGAAGGAAGAGTAGTTAAAGGTGTTGAATTCAAACAAATTAAATATGCAGGTGAACCTGTTGAATTAGCTACTAAATATGCAAATGATGGAGCAGATGAAATTGTTGTTTTAGATATTACTGCTTCTCGTGATAGAAGAGCTACTATGGTTGATGTAATTGAAAGAATTACTGAAAATGTATTTGTTCCTATCTGTGTTGGTGGAGGAATTAGAACTGTAGATGATTACACTCGCATGCATAAAGCAGGTGCAGATAAATGTTCTACAAACACTGCAGCTATTAAAAATCCTCAATTATTATCTGATGCAGCGGATGTTGTAGGTTCACAAGCTGTTGTTATTGCTATCGATGCAAAAAGACAATTAGTTGCTGATAATCCAGAAAAAGCTAAAGGAAAAACTATGGTTGAAACCGCTTATGGTGATGTATGGTTTGAATGTAGTATTTATGGTGGTAATGAATTAATTGGTCTTGATGCTATTCAATGGGCACAACAATGTGAAGAATTAGGTGCTGGAGAAGTTCTTGTAACTTCAATGGATGGAGATGGAACTAAAGATGGATATGATTTAGATTTAACTAAAGCTATTAATGATGCTGTTGATATTCCTGTAGTTGCTTCTGGAGGTGTAGGAAACCCTCAACACATGTTAGATGCATTTGAAAAAACTGATGTTAGTGCAGCTTTAGCAGCAAGTATTTTCCACTTTAATGAATATCCTATTCCAACTGTTAAAGAATTTTTAAAAGAAAACGGCGTAAATGTCAGAATATAAACTTAATTTAGAATTGACACAGCAATCTGGGCAAACTTCACAACCTCCTTGGAGATGTGTTAATGGAGTTTACCAAGATGTTGTTTTAATTGAAGAGAAGCCTATTTTATTTAAGGTTTCTCAAGATTCCTTTTTTTATGAGTTACCTAAAAACTCAGATTTTACTTTATCAAAAAAAAGTTAATTGATGATAAATTTCATCAGATATATGACTTAGACTTTAATCTAGAAAAATTTTATAAATACTTAAATAACGATGAAAATTTATCACAAGCAAAAGATTTTTGTGATGGTTTGAGACTCTTTATAGCTAAAGATCCTTTTGAATGTATTATTTCTTCAATATGTTCAGCTAATAATTCAATTAAAAGATGGACAAAATCTATTTCAGATATTAAAGAAAAATGGGGTTCTTCTTTTGATTTTGAATCTGAATCTTTTAAAACTTTCCCAACTGCATCCGTTTTAGAAAGTTGTTTTGAAGATGAAAATGTTGAATTTGAACTTAGTAATTCATCAGACATTTCTCAATGTTGCAATAATCTAAAAAGTTGTGGTGTAGGTTATAGAGCACCATATATGTTGAAAACAAGTGAATTATTTACACTTGAAATGGATGTCTC
>JAKSUH010000094.1 GCA_024413395.1 archaeon | reverse complement strand
CGAGAGGCCAAAGGGGACAGGCTTAGGACCTGTTGACGCAGGTCTACCAGGGTTCGAATCCCTGCTCCCGCATATCTTTTAATTGTTTTTAATTCCTATTATGGGTATTTTTAATGCCGGGGTAGGGTAGGCGGTCATCCTACGGGACTGTGGATCCTGTGACTCGGGTTCGAATCTCGGCCCCGGCCCCATGATTACTATTTTTGGAGTTTTTATACTATGGCTAAAAAGGGTACTGCAGAAGAAAGAGATCTTGTACATAAATTATGGAATCGTGGTTTTGCTGCAATGAGAGCTCCTGCTTCTGGTGGAGCAACTAAAAACCCATTACCTGATGTTGTTGCTGGTAATGGTAAAATATATTTAGCTATTGAAGTTAAAACTACTACAAAAGATAAGATTTACATTGATTTTGAACAAATTGATGCTTTAGTTGAATTTTCTAAGAAATTTGGAGCGACTCCTTATATTGGAATTAAATTTAAGTATACTAAATGGTATTTTATTGCTCCTGAAAATGCTGAAAAAACTAAAAATGGAAATATTAAAATCGAGAAAAACTTTATCTTAGAAAATGGTCTAGAAATAGATGAAATCGTAGGTAAAGATAAACAAATGAAATTTTAATAAAAAGATTTATATAATATGTAAATCACAAAATTACATGTTGTATTTGTTATGCCAAGATAGCTTAGAGGCGAAGCGGTTGACTGCAGATCAATTACACGGGAGTTCAAATCTCTCTCTTGGCTTTTTGTTTATTTATATGGGGTTATAGTGTAACCTGGCATCATCTGGGACTCCAGTTGTCTTTGAAGAAAATACGCGTAACTGAACAGTCTCTGTTGTGATGAACAATTGGAGTACTGAGGCAAGAGAAATCCCAGGATAGGGGTTCAAATCCCTTTGACCCCACTTTTCTTATTTTAAGTGATTTTTATGAATTTTAGTTTAGTTAATTTTAAATTAGAGTATGCTTATTCTTTAGCTTTCTATGCTAATAATGAAAAAATAGCTAATAATCTTAGAAATGTTTTCCCACATCCTTATTTTTATGAAGATGCATGTGATTTTATTAAAATAAGTGAAAACACTTTAACTAAAGCTATTATAATCAATGAAGAAGCAGTTGGTTCTATTTCTGTAACCCCTAAAGATGATGTTAATTCTAAAGTAGCTGAAATTGGATATTGGTTAGGTGAACCTTTTTGGAATAAGGGGATAATGACTGAAGCAATTTCTGAAATGGTTAAATTGGCTTTTAATAAATATGATATTATTAAAATATATGCTGAACCATTTGAAGATAATATTGGTTCTTGTAAAGCTTTAGAGAAAGCAGGGTTCACTCTTGAAGCTATTTTAAAAGATAATATTTATAAGAATAATGAGATAAAAAATTCATTTATATATAGTATTTTCAGAGAGGATTTAAATGGAAAAGATTAAGGATATTTATTGGATTCCTGCAGCAGGAATTGACTCTAACATTTACGTAATTGGAAATATTCTTGTTGATGCGGGTACTGGTCGTAATGAAGAATATATTTTCTCACAACTTAAAACAGAAGGTATTTCACCATCTGATATTGAAATGATTGTTAATACTCATTGTCATTATGATCATGTTGGAGGAAATTGTTTATTCCCTGATGCAAAAGTAGCTATTCATGAAATAGATGCTGTTCCTTTACGTGAAGAAGGACATCCATTAACTGTTTCTAGTATGTTTGGAGATATTATTCAAAGACATGACATGGATATTGAATTAAAAGAAGGGGATAAAATAGCTGATTTTAAAGTTCTTCATACTCCAGGCCATACTAAAGGTGGAATCTGTTTATATGATGGTGAAACATTAATAAGTGGTGATACTGTATTTTCTCATGGTGGTTTTGGTAGAACTGATATTGGTGGAGATTTAAACGATATGAAAAACTCTATATCTAGATTAAATGAGTTAGAGGTAGAATATCTTCTACCTGGTCATGGGCCTTGTGTTAATCAAGGAAATAGACATTTGTTCATGTCATATTCTCAATTTTAACCTTTAAATTTCTTTGATACCTTTTTAAAGTTTCCTCTTTTAACTAGCACGGTAATTTTAGCACCATATTCAAGTCTAGTTGTTGGTTGAGGAATAAGAAGGTTTCCATCTTCATATATAGCTATAATAATAAAGTTTTTATCAGGAGAAACATCCATAACTTGTTTTCCAACTATTTTTTTATTAGTTATTGTAAAATCTAAAATTTCAGCATCTCCTTCTCCTAGTTTTACTATATCTGCTACATTTGGTTTTGAAATAAGTTTTTCTAAGAATCCTGCAGCTGTTCTTTCTGGACTGATTACTTCATCAATTCCAATTTCTAAGAAAGCTTCCTCGTGATCTGGATTACTTACACGAGCAATAAGATTTGGGACTCCATATTTTTTAACTAAAATACAAGAAAGTAAATTTGATTCATCTTGTCCAGTTGTAGCTACAAAAAAGTCTGCATCTTGGATATTTGCTGTTTCTAATAATTTTGAACTAGTTCCGTCTCCACAAATTACTAAAGCATCTAATTCACTAGCTGCATTAGAACATAATGTTTCATTATTATCAATAAGAGTTATATCGTGGCCTTCATCAATTAAGAAATCAGCGAGAGATAAACCTACACGACCTGCACCCATAATTATAACATACATTTTAAAATCTCCTTAATTAATATACTATAATGTAATCTTTTTATTTAATAAATATTTTTATTTTAAAATTATCTTTTAAATACTTCAAAGAAACTTCTAAATAAAATTAAAACAGGATAAATCTCTAATCTTCCAATCCACATTAAAAAGATACATACAATTTTTAAAATAGGTTCCATATTATATGTAATAATTCCTACTTCAAAACCTACATTTCCTTGTAAAGAAACAACATCAAATAAACTATTAAATGGGTCATAACCAAAGTATAAGAATACCGCCCATGCGAATATTAAGAATAATACATATAGTGCAATATAGTTACTTGCATCTGAAACATTATCAGTTATTCTAACTCCATTAAATTGTATAGGTAAAACTCTACCTTCTGGAGATAATATTTCACGTACACGTCTATAAAGACTTTTAAAGAACAATATGATTCTATGTAATTTAATAGCACCTACGGTAGAACCACTAGAACCACCAATAATCATTAAACACATCATAATTAACATTACAAATTTTGGCCATCCTAACATTGTATCTGTAGAAACAATTGTTGCTCCACATGTTGTCATTGTAGATACAGTTGTAAAAAGTATGTCCATTGGGTAAATGTTTGTGAGTAAATATAAGATTATACAAATAATAGCTATCACAGAAATCAATATTTTGAATTGTATATCATTAATTAATGATTTTTCCTTTTGTTTTAATGATTTTATAATGAACCATAAAACTTGTTGCACCTAAAATCATTAAAAACATTGAAACTAAGTAAATTAAGTCATTATTATAATAACCTATATTTGCATTTTTAATTCCCATTCCTCCAGTTGAAATAGTTGTAAAACAAGTACATATGGAATCAAAAAGAGGCATTCCTGCTAAAAATAGTAAAATTATTCCTAATATTGTATAAATTGAATAAATTTCCATTGTTTTTTTAAGGGTGTTTTTAATACTAGGTTTTAAACGTTCTTCACGAGCCTCAGATTGATATAATTTTGAAGATGCACTTCCAAGACCAGTTAAAATTCCAATAAGCATAACAACTACTCCTAAACCTCCAATCCATTGCTCTAAAGATCTAAAAAATAAGATAGATCGTGGTAATATTTCCACATCACTAAATATTGTTGCACCAGTACCTGTTAATGCAGACATATTTTCCAATATTCCGGATAAAAATTCAAGATTTAAACAATCAGATATTATAACAGCACCAGAAACTGCTGCATACAACCATGCTAAAGAAGATATAAGCATAGCATGTTTCAGTTTAATGTCTCCACTCCTTGATTTTAGACCAGAATATAATGTATAGCCTAAACATATTGAAAGACCTCCTCCAACAAGATACCTTGCGAAATTAAATTCTAAGTATATTAAATCAATAATAATTGGTATTAAGTTCATAACACCAATAGCCATCATTATCACACCAAGATATCTAAGAGTGGTGTAAACATCATTTCTATGAATATATCTCATAAAATAATATTATAGCTAAATCAATATATAAATATAATGAGGATTATAAAAAATATTTAAGTGGTTAATCATGGATAAAAAATCAATATTCTTCATAGGTTTAAGTATTGCTATCTTAGTTGTGATGCTTTATTTGGTTGGTATTGATTCTATTATAGCTGCTTTAGAAATGGCAGATAAAGGATTAATTCTTTTAGCAATTGGTCTTGAGCTATTTACTATTTTTTTATACACTTTAAGATGGTATGTTCTTAATAAGGTTGCTGATATTAATACAAATTTAAAAAAATTATTTCCAATGATTCTTGTAGGTTTGGCTATAAATAATATTACTCCAAGTGGTAGAGGTGGAGGAGAACCTGTAAGGGCATATATTTTATCTCGTGAAGAAGATCTACCTATGGAAAATACTTTTGCAACTGTTGTCGCAGATAGAACTTTAGATACATTTCCCTTCCTTGTTCTTGCAGTAATTGCAGTAATAGGGGTAATTTTATATTTCCCAATGAATCCTCTTATTCTTGCTTTAATGATAATAGCAGTTATTGAAATTTTGGTTCTTTTGTTAATTATTATTTATATGTCTATTAATCGTAAATTCGGTGAACGTCTAAATGGTTGGATTATTGGATTGTCTAGAAGATTTTATAAGAAAAATACTCCTGAATTCGAAGATAAGATTACTTCTGTTGTTATGGGTTTCCAAGATACAATGAATAGGATGGTGGATGATAAAAAAGTTATGGTTTATGCATTGCCTTTATCCTTTATTATTTGGATTTTTGAAATTCTTAGGGTATATATTATATTTTTAGCTTTTGGAGCAGTTTTATCTCCTTTAATCATCGCTGAAGTATTTATTATTGCTAGTTTGGTTGGTATGATTCCACTTCTTCCAGGTGGTCTTGGAGCTGTTGACGGTATAATGATTATATTTTACTCAGCAGCAGGTATTACTCCTTCTTTAGCTGCAGCAGCAACTGTTGTTGAAAGATTAATTTCATTTTGGCTTCCTACAATTTTAGGAATGGTTATTTTACCTTATTATGGTTCTTCAATTTTAGATAAAATTAGTTTTTCATCATCTGAAGATAAATTAATAGAAGAATTGGATGATGAATAGCTCTTAAGAGGTATTCATGGTTAAAGAAAGTATGCCTTAAGGGAATAGTCGTAGTGCTTATTTGATGGCTAGGGTATGATTAAGAGCTATTTTTAATTATTATTTTTTTAAAAAAACAGTATTTTAATTATTTTTTTATTTTAGATTAAAATTAAATAGTAACCTTTATTTTATTAAAAAAATATAAAATTGAATATATAATTTTATAAAATTATGGTGAAATTATGGAAATAAATGGCGTAAAAATTAACGATACCTTTGCAGAAGGTTTTGGAATTAAAGTTACAAGAATGATAGTTACTGCAGCTACTAAAAAATTAGCTCTTATTGCAGCAACTGAAGCTACTGG
>JAKSUH010000093.1 GCA_024413395.1 archaeon | reverse complement strand
ACTAACGGTACTGTAGTTACTCATAATGAGCCTGCTGCTAAAGCTATTAAAATGAAACCTACTGCTAATGGTATTGAATTCTTAGTAGCAGCATTTGTTTTATTATCTGTTGGTTTAGTTATTAGTCATTCTAGATTAAGAAATTAAATCTTAATCTTCTTTTTTCTTTTTTCTTATTTTTTATATTTAAAATATTCATTGTCTATGCAATTAAATCCATATAATTACTTGTCTATGCAAATTAACAAATAATTTACTTGTATAGGCAAAACAAAGGATTTCAAGAAAGCTTTATATACTATAATTCAATAATTCTTAATTAGATATTCATTCGGGATATTAATTAGAGAGGTTATTAAATGAAATTTAAATATTTTACAGGTATATTAATAATATCGTTTTTAGTATCATCTGTAGGAACCGCAGTTGTTGCTGATGTAAGTTCAGATGATTTAAATTTGGCAGAAATGCAAAATTTGGATGTAGATGGAAATAATAATGATGGAAAGTTAGGTTTATTTGGAGCTGCTCTCGTACACTTCCAAGATAGAAGAACTAGTGATTCAATAGGATCTGGTTATCATGTTTGTGTTTATAATGCAGACAATGATAAGCTTGTAACTGAATGTATTACTGGTGAGGATGGAACAATAACTGTTGTAACTCCAAGTGGAAGCTCAGGGGACTTTTATGCTAAAATTTACAGGGCTGATGGTTCACTTGCATACACTGTTGATTTTGATATTTCTTGGTGTAACAATTTAATATATTTAGATATTGATGTTTAAGTACCATAATTAGCTATTTTTTATTTTAAATAGCTAAACCTTCTTTTTTTCTTTTTTAATATTTGTTAATTATTAATATAATAAAAACAAACATTTTAATAATGTTAATTTTGATAAAATTTAAAGAACATTATTGGATTATCGATTAATTCTTCATTAAAATCTTTTAAAAGCAGATAACTATACATTAATTGGCTATGGGATTTTAACCCTAATTTTAATCGTAGTTCCTTTATTACTGTCTCGTTATAGTAAAAATATTTAAAATAAATGTTATTTTTTGTTACATGTATTAAAAATGACATTTTGATTAATATATTACAATATTTAAACTATTACTTAGTTATATTAAATTTTTGATGTGATTTGTAATGTTTAAATCAAATGTAGCGATTTCAGATAGCTTTTCATTAAACAGAAACCATTTAAAATATGTAGTTATTATTTTAATGCTTTTTGATTATGTAAATATTTTCTTACCTCCTTCAAGTAGCTTAACTTTTATTATAGGATTTTTTAGTCGTTTACTGCTCCAACAATGGCATTATTTATTGCTGAAGGGTAATTTTTATACTAGAAATCTGAAAAAATATATGAAAAGGTTATTTATTTTTGCAATAATTTCTTATATTCCATTTTGTTTACATCGTACTGCAGAATTAATACCTATTCAATTATTTAGTGGAAATACTGTTCCTCTATTCTTTAAACCTTATGGTGTTTTAGTTAATGAACCACATGTTTTTTTATCCTCTCTTAATTCAACTTTAGTGATTCATCAAACCAGTGTAATTTTCACTTTATTTTTAGGTTTAGTTGCAATTTATTTATGGGATAAGGTAAAAATTCGAATTATGCAAAAGTTATAATAACAGGGCTCATGATATGGGTAGTTGCATTTGCTGATTGGAAATATTATCTCATTTTAATGTGTCTTATCTTTTATTTCTTAAAAGAACATCCTAAATTAATGTGGGTATCTTATTCAATTGTAGCACTCTTATATATCTTCTATGTAAGACTCTTTGATAACCCATTCCATTTTGCATTCACATGGAATTTTGTGGCTTGGAGATTTGGTGTCTTCTTAGTGCCTTTATTTTTCATGTTATATAATGGTAAACCTGGGGAAAAATCAGCTTTTAATAAATAGTTCTTCTATATTTTCTATCTTGGACATTTATTAATAATTGGTCTTATAAGATTGGCATTAGCTTGTTAAATTTGGTGGGTTTTAATAAAAAAAAATTAAAAAAGAAGGAATTTTTTATCATTAGCTGATTATGAATCCTTCTTTATTGTTGCTTTAGAATGGTTCACTCTTTCATGCTAAACTATGGACTTTATCTTCTTTTAGTAATGTTCCGTTAATTATTGGAGATTTATCTCCATTAACATTCTCTAAAATAGTGATTTTATTAACTACAGATACCATCACATATTGTGGTTATAGTGTATTCACCAGGTTGTTTAAAACCAGTAGGATAAGTAGCAAAACCGTGTATATCAGTAAATGTATGATAAATTATTCCGTGATTATTAAACTTAACAGGAGCATGTGGTATTGGATTACCACGATAATCTAATATTCTAACAGTAAAATCAGCATCATTATTACAATGTTTAGTCATTTAGTACTTATAATAACAGGAGCAGTGCTTATAATGGTAACTGTATTATCTTTAGATAAAGTATTACCATGTGTATCATTAACAACTGTAGTAATAGTATATGTACCTGCCTTCAAACCAGATAAATTTAAACTAGCACAGCCTTTTCCATCAGTAGAAGTGGTCTGATAATCTACTCCATTAACCTTAAAAACTGTATTAACATTAGATGCATATTTGTCTGTTTTCCCATCCATTACTTTTACAGTAAATGCATCAGGGTCTTTATCTAGAGTACTCATATCATTACTTTCAATTATAATACCATTTTCTGCAATTGATTTTATTAGTTGCAGATACATCCATACAAGTAGTAGTAATAGTATATGTACCTGTGGTGAAATTAGATAAGTCTAAACTAACTTGTTCTTGTGAATCAGTAACGGTTTTATAAGTTTTTCCATCTATTTGGAAGGTTACATTATCATTTCCAAATTTTCCATCAGCACCATTTATTACTTTCGCAGTGAAATTAGTATCTGAACTATCTTTGTTTATTGTTTTATCACTAGTTTTAATAATTTTAGTTGGTACATTTATATTAAACTCGAAAATTTCATCGAATGTTGTAACATCAACTTTAACAGTGTCAATTAATCTGTCATCTGTATAGACTTTTGCAATACAATCAGATGAACCAAATAAAAATCCGAAATCAACAAAGACTCCGCCACTACTAATAGTTTTCTGAGAAGCTATAAGTTTTCCTGTATCTTTTTCAAAAATTTCTACACGATGTCCTAGTCCTATATTATTACCAGTTGATTTATCATAGAATAATAACCATGCTTTTCCAAAGAATTTTAAAGGTTGATGTGTGTTTGTTTTATGAGTAGTATTTATATTCTTTATGGTTTGTGTTAAAAACGAATCATGGCCATTATCTTTCAGTATACTGTTATTTGCATTATTGTCATGTTGGTTAGCACTTACAAAACTTATTGAAAGACCAACAATTAATATTAAAAATAAAATTATAAACTTTTTATTTTTCAACATAAAAATCCCCTTATAGTTTTTATGTTCTTATATTGGTATTAATTCCTTTTTAAAGACATTTGTAGTTGTCTAGGCAAAATAATACTTGTATTAACAAGTAATTAAAGCTTTTAATTGAATTTAAATATTTTTAAAAAGAGGATTAAAAATGAATTTTTGGTGGGTTTTAATAAAAAAAATTAAAAAAAGAAGGAATTTATAACCAAGTGATTAATGATCCTTCTTTATATGCGTCAACTGCTACGTATATTGCCCAAATCAAGCCTATAATTTCTATAATAGAGCTTACATATATTGTTAAACAAGCAATTATAATAGCAATTATGAATAAAATGATACCTTTTTTAGTTTCTCCTTGAATTATTTGACCAATTCCAGGTAATAAAAAGGAAATAATTGCTGGTATAATAGGATGCATACTTTTTCACCTCCATTTAATTTATGTTTCCTAGTTAAAAATTTTTATTTTATCTTATAAAATATTATCTATTTATTTCTTTAAATATTACTAAAAAATAAGTTATTTTATTATATTGATATAAAATAGGGGTTATAGGAATATATTAAACACAATTTATGTTTTTATTATGGTATTATTTTAAAATGAAAATTTATTTAATCATCATTGATTATATGATTAAGTATGAAATTCTCTCGAAAAGTGAACATTATAATTATAGTTTTATTATTGCTATTTTTAGTTATAGGTAATATTATTATAAGTTCTTCTAATTACTGGGATGATAAAGGAGATGTTATTATAGCTGTTACAGGAGATGTAATGATAGGACGTAATGTTCCTGGAGTTTTAGGAGGAACTGGAAGTGCTTTTGGAGGGATTGGTGAAAAATTATCTAGTGTAGATATTTTACTAATTATTTTGCAAATGCAGCTACTTTATCTAAAAATGCAGTAAAAGGAGATGTTCCATTAAAAACAGCTCCTTCAAATATTAAATCCATTTTAGTTAATAATAATACAGTTGCAGGACTTGCAAATAATCATGTATTTGATCATGGTAAAAGTGGAGCTAAAGATACTTGGATTAATTTAGAATCCAATGGTGTTGTAGCTATGGAGCTGGTGTTAATGTTAGTGATGCTTCACAACCTTATGTTAAAGAAATCAATGGTCGTAAAATAACTATTTTAAATTATCTGGATTCTGAAAACTTTGCTGAATATCCTCAAACAGTAATGCCAATTGCTGGAGTTAATTCAACTGGTTATTCTGCTCATGATAAGAATTTAATGGAAGAACAAATTCATGATGCACGTGTAAATGGATCTGATTTTGTTTTAGTATATTTCCACTATGGAAATGAATATAAAACTTCTCTAAATGCAAATCAGAAAGAATTTTCACATGCAGCAATAGATGCAGGTGCAGATGCTGTAGTAGGTTCACATCCACATGTTCCACAAGGAATCGAAGTTTATAAAGGTAAAACAATATTCTATTCACTTGGAGATACTGTTTTTGATTTAGAACGTCCAGGGACATTAACTACTTATTTTGTTGTCTTTAATTTAACTGGTGGTCAATGTGTAGCTACTATTTATCCTATTAAATTAAGTGGTTATTTACCTTACTTTATGAATGCAGCTAGTGGAAAGTCTTTATTTTCTAGTTTAAGTCCTTCTTGTGATGAAATAGTTATTAATGATAAAGGAATTGGACTATTGTCTTTGAGTTGACTGATTCTCGTAGTTTTAATTAGTGTTGATTTTTTCATTAACAAATTGTTTATTTAACATAAAACAAACATCGGTGTTTTCTTTATCTAAGAATTTATCATATGTATTTTTTCCTCTTTGAGCTTTTGGAGCTATTTCTAACGCTTGATTTTCGAATGTTTTGGGGCGTGGTAATAAACTTGTATCTTCTTTTTCAATGGTTTCTCTAATTTTATCATATGTGATTTTAAAGTTATCTAATCATCCCCGTCAAAGCTTATATTTTTAATTCCGGCTAATACTCTTTCTCCGTTTTTGTTCCTGGTTTTGGTTCTTTCCATAATATTGTAATAAAGGTAGTTTCTTCAAAATATAATTTCCAGTTGGAATTATCCCACTCTTCTCCAAATTCATTTAATCGTAATTTTCTAAATGACATTCTTTCTCTTAATGTTCCTTTTGGTGTTATAGGAACGTTTTTAATTACAAATGTTCTTTTTTTAAATAAATCATCTTTTTCAGGAAGTTCTTTATCTTTTCCTAATAATATATTTGTAATTTTTTTATTTAAATCTTTAGGAATCTTTTCACATGTCTTATCTGAAATCTCTTGTAAAATCTCTAAT
>JAKSUH010000092.1 GCA_024413395.1 archaeon | reverse complement strand
TTTTGTTTTGTAGCAGTCTTTTTTGATGCTAGTTTTGAACAATCAAGTACATCATTAACATTCTTTACAGAACAATGTATTAACCGTACAGTACCTATGCTAAATTATACTATCCCTACTCCAATATTCCAATCTGTTGATCCAATTTTTGTTGTAATTTTAGCTCCAATATTAGTTGCACTTTTCGCTTGGTTGGCTACTAAAAATAGAGAACCTAATGTTATCTCAAAATTAGGAATTGGTATGATAATAATGTCAATAGGATTCTTTATGTTATGCATTCCTGGAAAAATGGTCGATTCCGGTATAAGAAATATAAGTATGTTATGGATTATTGGAATTTACATGTTCCAAGCACTTTCAGAATTATTTATATCACCAGTGGGATTATCTGCAGTATCAAAGTTATCTCCTGTAAAATTTGCTACAATATTTATGGGAGTATGGTTTGTCGAAAGTGCTATAGCAGAAGTTTTAGCAGGATGGTTATCTACATTTTATCCAGATTCAGAAACAGGAGTTGTACAAAACTTTTTAGGAATATTTCCGGTTAATAATTTTGTAACTTTCTTTTTAATATTTGCAATTTCCACATTAATTCTTGGAATAATTGTATTTATATTTAAAAATAAAATAACAGCTTGAATGCACTAAAATTATATTTCGAACTAAAGTTATTTTTCAAATTTAGAATTACATCAAAAATAACTTTAGCAACTTCTTTTTTTAGATGATAATAAAAGTTTCATGAAATAGAAGCCAATAACTATCTAATAAAAAAAATAAAACGCAAAAACACGATCTACAATATCTACAAATCAACACAATTCAATGAAATGAGGATTTCTACAAAGCCCTTTTTAAAAATATTTTATATTGACAATCATTTATATCCAGTGTCTATATGATTCATCACGTAATGGGAATTTAATAACATAATTAAAACCATTATCATTAAAGAACTCATTAAATTAATTAATAAATGAATATTTTAATAAATAAATTAAAAAAATTTAAAGAAAAATAAAAAAGAAAAATAAAATATTAAATAATAGTTTATTTTTCAATAATAGAACCATGGTTTTGTGCTTTAGTAACAAAAACTGGTGAACCTTCAGGTAAAATTTCTTTAGTAGCTTTTACAATGTCTTTATTGTTTTTATCAAAGACAGTATAAAGAGCAGGACCAAAAGAACTCATACCAACACCATATGTACCAGCATTACGTATTTCATCCATATATTGGCGCATAATTGGTGGTTTTAAATCTAATTCTAATTTTTGGAAACCAGTGTAATGAACTGCATCAATAGTCCTACCAAATTCTTCAATGTTATGTTCGATTAAGAACGGAAGCATGTTCATCAAAATAATATGAGAAATTTGCTCCACATCTGTTTTAGGAATAGGACAATTATCTTGAAAGAGATTAACTTCGTTAATACCACTTACATGATCATCCACTGGTGGAATAGCTATCATAATATCCCAATCTTCGGGAAAATCATATCTAGCAATTAAAGGCGGTGGGCAGGCTGTAGATGCAGAGGAAGGTAAGAAATCACTTTTTTCCTCTTTACTATGACCCCCATCAACTATAAAACCACCTAATTCGAAGGAATAAGTTCCAATCCCTGAGGTTCCTCCTCGTCCAACCATAGCAGATAATTCAACAGAACTAAAGGAATGACCTAATATTTCTGTGATTAACTTTCCGGTTGCGAGTGATATTTGAGTTCCAGAACCAAGACCAGAGTGAGAAGGATAAGCAGAATGTACTTTAAAATCAAAACCAGTATCTATATCTAATTTAGATAATACATTTTGTGTAACATTAGGTATTTTAGCATTACACTCATTTATTGCACCTTGGTCTACGATTTTATTATCAAATTCTACATTAACCCCACTATCAGTCTCTTTTGCTTCTAAAACAAATTGTGGGTTTTGTAGAGAAAGTCCAACACCACCATCTAATCTCCTATAAGATCCATTTAAATCTATAAGAGTTATGTGGATTCTGGACGGTGTCTTAATTTTCATATTTTTTCACCATATAATTAAACATAAAAAGTTTTATGTCAATAAAAATATGTAATTAAGACTATTTAAAACTACTTATTTAAGCCAGCAAATATGATTTGAGGGTTTTAGAAGTATTCCTTACAGTGACTTCACTGACTTTTGCTGCTTCTGAAACAATCCTTTGAGATTTTTTTCACCAAGCTCTTGGCCTGCAATATATATTGAAGCAGCAGCCATACCAATAGGATTATTACCTCCATTAAAATTATTAGAAAGAACTATATTTGAAATTTCAATAGCCCTACTCTCAACTTCTAAAGATAGATTTAATTCACTTCTTAATCTTGGAACATAATCCTAGGAGAAGTTTGAAGTAATTTAACGCCTAATTCTTTTTTTTAATACTTTTACATATTTTGAAATTGCAGCTTTACGAACCCCTGTAGCTTCTTCAATTTCATCAAGAAATCTAGGAGTGTGTGCTTCCCTACAATTTATGAATAAACATGCAGCCATAATCCCTTCAATACTTCTACCTTGAATTAAGTTTCCAGATAAAGCTTTTCTGTATAACTCGGAAGTGCTTTCTTTAAGTGTTTTAGCAAATGCAGGAGATATTTGTAAATTAGAGAGAAAAACATTGAGTTGATTAAGAGCATTGATTAAATTACAATCTTGAAGATTTCTTACTCTGGAACGATTATTTTCCATTCTCATTCTTTGTCATTGTGCTTTTTTCTCTTCACTACCTTGTACTTTTGTCCAACCAATTTCAGAAGATAAACCTCTATCATGAAGTGAAGAAGTTAAAGGAGCACCTACTCTTGAAGGATTTTCATCATTAGACATACTGTAAACTGCAACATCCTCTGTTAAGTTAATTCTAGGTTCTTCAAGAACTAAACCGCAGACTGAGCAAATTGTTTCATATTTTTTTCATCAAAGATAAAGTTCATAGATCCACATTCACAAACTTGTGGTTTTAATGTGAATATTCCGTGTACATTTTCGTTAATAATGGATTTTGTTGATATCATTTTAATACCTCTTATTGATAATTTTTTGGTAGCTTATGATGGTTTTAGGTGAATAGCTACATTAATTTGTTTTAAATTTTTATAGTGGTTGAATTAGAACTTGAAAAAAATGTTCTATAAAATTTATTGAGTAACATATCTCAAATGGTGTTTAGGTAATTTAATATTGAATTTTAGAATATATAAATATTTCTATTTAAAAATAATTTTATTGCAAAAAATAAAAAAAAGAAAGAGAATTATGCATTCTCTGTCATTATAGGAACAACTTGTTTTTTACGGGAAACTACACCCTCTAAAAGAACAGTGTTATTTTCTAATTTAACACCATAAGCTTTTTCAACAAGTGCTGCATCATTACCTAAAGCAATTATTTGAGAATTACTGTTTACAATATCAGTTATTAAGAGCATGAATAAATCTAAACCCTCTTTTTCTATAATTGCATTAATGCCCGCTTCTAAATCTTCTTTCATAGCCATTACTTCTTCAATACTTGCAGTATTTACTTGATTTACTATAGATTTAACATCTTTAAAATCAATTTGTTTTGCATCTAATGCTAAAATTTCTTCAATTGAAAAACTAGATAAATCAGTTCCTGCTTTTAACATATCTAAACCATAAACTTCATAATCTAATTCAGCAATAGCTGCAAGTTTTTCAACTGCTTTTTTATCATCATCAGTAGTTGTTGGAGATTTTAAAAGTAAAGTATCAGATATAATAGCAGATAAGATTAATGAAGCAATCTCTTTAGGGATTTCGATACCATTTTCTTCAAATAATTTAATCATGATTGTTTCTGTACATCCTACAGGTTCACATCTAACAAATAATGGGTATGCAGTTTCAAAAGCTATTTTGTGATGATCTACAACTTTTAAAATTTGTGCATTTTCAATATTCTCAACAGATTCTGAAGGACTATTATGATCAACTAAAATTACATTAGCACCATCTTCAACTTTTTCGATAAGTTTAGGAGCTTCAATATCAAAATAATCTAAAACAAATTCTGTTTCTTTATTTAAATTTCCTAATCTACAAGATACAACATTTTCATTTCCTAATTCTTTTTCTAAATAAGCCATCACTAAACTTGAAGTAATGGAATCAGTATCAGGACTTTTATGACCAAAAATATAAGTTTCATCCATAATATCTATCCTCATTAAAATATTTTAGATTCCTATATATTAAATTTTAAGGTAGTTGGAAAAATAGATAATTAATAGATTTTAAGTAAATAATCGTTTAATTATTCTTTAAAAAGAAAATAAAGACATAATATTTATATAAAACAATATAAAATAATAAAACAATGAAAATTTTTGATGCTTTAAAGTATTATAGAGTATTAGCACTTTTATTAGTTATTGCATTTAATATTGCAAGAATGAAAATTACAGATAAGAAAAAAAAGAGAATAAAATTTCAATCATCTCTTAAATTATTAAAATAATAACATAAACCCAATAATAAAGTATTAAAATTATTCAAAACCTTTTTTTAAAATATTTAAAAATACTCAAAAACTAAAAACATATATATTGAAAAAAATAAAAAATTAATGGGCTTTTTAAAAATAAGCCAAAAATAAATTTATGTTAATTAGGAGTAATCAAATATGAGATGTGTTGGTACTGTTGTACGTGGAATAAGAACACCTATTATTAAAAAAAACGATGATTTAGCTACCATAGTTGTAGATTCCGTAATGGCAGCAAAGGAAAATGAAGGATTTGAATTTAGAGACAAAGATGTCGTTGCAATTACAGAAGCAGTTGTAGGTATTTCTGAAGGAAACTATGTTACTGTTGATGATGTTGCAAAAGATTTACAAAATAAATTCCCTTCAAAAAATATTGGTGTAACAAATCCAATTTTAAGTAGAAACAGATTTTCTATTGTATTAAAAGGAATTGCTAGAGGAATGGATAAAATTACACTCTTAACTTCTTTCCCTGCAGATGAAGTAGGTAACGGAATATTAGATGAAGAATTATTAGACGAAAGTAAATACAACTTAGGTAGTGTAATTACTGAAGAAGAATATAAAGAAACTTTTGGTTCATGGGTACATCCATTTACTGGAATTAATATGATTGATTTTTACAGAGAATTAATTGAAAGTGAAGACTGTGAAGTAGAATTTGTCTTCTCAAATGATGTAAAAACAATTCTTGATTACAATACTGATGTTTTAACTTGTGATATCCACACTAGAGAAAAAACAACCAAATTACTTAAAGCTGAAGGAGCTAATGTTTACGGATTACATAATATTTTAACAGAACCTGTTGGAGATTCTGGATTTAACCCTAGTTACGGATTACTTGGTTCAAATAAAGCAACTGAAGAAAAATTAAAATTATTCCCTAAAACTGGAGATAAATTAGTTACTGAAGTTCAAAAAAGATTAATTGAAATTACTGGAAAACAAATTGAAGTAATGGTTTATGGTGACGGTGCATTTAAAGACCCAGTTGGACACATTTGGGAATTAGCTGATCCTGTTGTATCACCAGCATATACCAGTGGTTTAGAAGGAACTCCTAATGAAATCAAATTAAAATATGTTTCTGATAATAAATTTGCTGACTTAAGAGGCGACGAATTAAAAGAAGCAATTAAAGAAGAAATTAAACAAAAAGATGCTGATTTAACTGGACAAATGATTACTCAAGGAACTACTCCAAGAAGATTAACTGATT
>JAKSUH010000091.1 GCA_024413395.1 archaeon | reverse complement strand
TAATATAGCAATACCATTAGAGTTAGTTTTAGCACCATAGTAAACACCATTAATTTTAAAACGAACATCTTGGTTAGCAGCAGTTTACCATTACCATCCACTACTTTAACTTCATAACAACTACCATTTTTATTATACATTGTTAAATCTTTACGATTGTAAAAATTACGATATACATATACCACCCTTTAAATTTTTATTATACATTGTTAAATCTTTACCAGAAAATAGTTGATAATACAGTTAAGGTTGCATTTTGAGTTAAATTAGCAAAAGAAACAGAAATAGGATAAGTTCCTAGTCCTAAATCAATAGGTAAAGAAGCTTTACCCTCATCATCAGTTACAATAGTACGTTTTTCTCCATTAATTAAAATTTCAACTTTTTGATTATTTAATGGAATTAATCCAGAAGATAAAGTAACATCAAAAGTAGAACCATAGTACCTAGTTAAATTTTCAACTGTTAAATTAATGTTAAAATTATTGTTATTTAAGTATAAATCTTCAACATCAGCGTTATTTAACCAATTTATGTTATTAGAATTTAAATCATTATTAGTTATATTAACATTATTTGAATTTTAAACATATGCAGATTGATTTCCTACACCAAAAGAATCTCAAGAAGTAATTCCATCAGTAGATGCAGAGTAAGTATTTAATGAATTAGAATCAATTAATAAATCATTTCCTTGAGCTGCAACAGCGAAAGCTCCACCTTCAGAAATAGCATAGATATCATTATTAGTAACATTAATTGATTTTACATCAGATAATTCTACACCATAAACCATGTTAGTTCCAACAATAGCAATTTTATTATTATCAATAGTGACGTTTTCTGGATTTGCATTTGCATAACTATAACTTAAAGCAACACCGTATAAATCACCATCATTTGCCATAATAGCTACAATATTATTAGAAATATTAGCGTTTACAAGCTCATCATAATAAATACCTTCAGCCATGGAAACAGTTCCCATAATAGCAACAGTATTATTAATTACATTATGATTAGTAGGACTTGCACTATATGAAGAATAATCTGAACCATAAACACTAGAATCAATACCATAGACGTATCCATCGTTAGTACTATGGATAAATAAATTATTATTTGAAATAGTTACATTATCAGTTCCACCATAACTAACAATAGCCATTACAGACTCCAGCTAGTAGTAGTGTTGATAAAAATAAGGTTATTATCAATTAAAACATCTGAAACATTGTTCATTACTTTAATAGCAGTTATTTTATTGTTGTTTATAATGTTTAAATTAGATACAGCAATAT
Organism: archaeon; assembly: GCA_024413395.1. Lineage (GTDB taxonomy): Archaea > Methanobacteriota > Methanobacteria > Methanobacteriales > Methanobacteriaceae > Methanocatella. Next base: position 4,559 of record JAKSUH010000091.1, on the reverse strand, counting down.
TAGAATAGTTATCTTCATCATCACCAAGAGTAATTGTTAAATCAGATTGAATAGAATCATCAAGACCAATGAAAGAAAGATTATCCATGTCAATAAATAAATCTTTATTTGTTAAATTACCAGTCATAAAAACAGTATTTTCAACAACAGATTCTTTTAAATTACTTTCTTCATCAGAATAATCAGCATAAGTGTCATCATTTAAAATAACCACCATATCTACAAAACGATTATTATCAGAAAATAAGTTTTTATTAGATTTATCTTTTAACCAGTCTTTATTTTTCAGTTTTCAATAAATTATTAGTTACATTTACATTTAGAGAATCCATTACATAAACAGATTGATTCCATACATCAAAAAGATCATATGTAGATATTCCTTGTATTGAACCAAATTCGGTTTCAAGAATATTGTTATTAATATTAGTGTTTTCACCTTTAGATGCAATTGCAAAACATCCAGCAGTAGAATTAATTTTAACCCAATTATTATCAATATTTACACATTTGCACCATTATTTTCAATTCCATACACCATATTACTTCCAGAAAGAGAAATAAAGTTATCTGAAATAGAAATATTTTAGGTAAATCGTGTGCATAAGAATAAGATAAAGCAATACCGTAGTTATCTCCACCAGTAGAATTAACACTAACAAAGTTATTTTCAATAATACCGCCAATTAATTCATCTAAATAGATTCCACTACCCATAGAATTAGTTCCACTAATTAACACCTTGTTGTTTCTTATAATATAGTTAAATCCATTATTTCTTGAGGGAGCAAAAGCTTCTTTATAAGCAGAACTATCAATACCATAGACATAACCACCATTACTAATAATTACAATTGTATTACCATTAATTGTTAAATTACGACAGTTACCATAAGCTATAATTCCCATAACAGAATCATAACCTCCTGCATTAGAATCAAGCTGAATATAATTATCTGTAATTAAAGCATTACTAACTCCTTCTTGAATTATAATTCCAACAATTTTTTCATTATTTTCAATATTTAAATTTTCTATAACAAATCCTGAGAAATCTTCACCATCAATTCCAGACGAATAGTTACTTCTTTTTGAATACTTCTATCATCACCAATTAAAGAAATATTGTCCCTATCAATAGAAAACTCTTTATTAGTTAAATTACACACTATAAAATTAGTATTATCACTAACAGAATCTACAAAATGACCATCAGCATCAAAATAAGTATCATAACTTGTGTCATTTAAAACATAAATATCATTAGTATCTGCAGCTGAAACTGAACCAAATGCTGCAATAGCTACTAACAAACATATTAGTAATAAAGATATTTTTTTTATTCATTTTTAATCCCTCATAAAAAAAAGAAAAAAGAAAAAAAGTTTAATTATTCTCTATTTCATCATCATCTCTACTTCTGAAGAAACCATAACCAAAGAAATAAAATAATCCAATACAAATCATTGCTTCAATATTAATATCATTGCCTTTTCCATAATCAACTTTTTTATAGTATAAGCATTTTTAGCAGTACCATATGAAGTTCCCACATTTCCTCCATTTTCTGAAGTTCCATTAACTAAAACTCCTCCACCAACAACTTCAGTTGTAGTAGAAGGATTAAATCCTTTTGGAGAAACAACAGAGTACTTTCTGAAGGATAATTTTGATAATTATCATTTATTTGATTATTAGAAAAACGACTTTTGATAAATAAAATTCCTAGTATTAGAAGTTATTTTATTTGAAGCAACATTGTTATTATTTGAACCTTGAGAAAAGTAAATTACAGCATCTACTAAGTCAATTACATCAGCATGTCCTTCACCAGCACGATACATATCTTCTGGTGAACCTTTACCTAATATATCGAAAAAATTTCCAATTATATTATTATTAGATGAATCATATAACCCTATACCATCACTTACTAAACCTTCTGATTTCAAATAATTATTTTCAATAACATTTTCATTAGATGAATAAAATTCAATTATATAATTTCCATTGGCATTTGATTCGATGTTATTATTTTTTATTGTATTTTGTTGTGATTTTTCAAAAGTAGCCCCATATGTGTAAACATTTTCAGTTATATCCATTGTATTATTTTGAAACAAAGTATTAATTGCATTATTTCCACAAATAAAGCCAGTTGCAAATAATTACCATTAACAACAACATTATTATTAGTAAAATTGTTATTTACCGAACTAGTATATTCTTTATCAATAATTGAACCAACAACCCCCATACCATATAAAAAAGGATCATTTGATTGAACAAATATTGTATTATTATTTACTGTATTATTATGAGATTCGAAATAAATATCCAACCCTATAACAGTATTTACACTATCTGCATAAGCTTCAGGAATATTTCCTATTTTAGAAGATGATTTGATATTATTTGAAAAGATATTGTTATTTGAAGAGTATGCGATTATTAAACTATAGGTATTTGAACATTCACCTAATCTTATATTATCATAAATAGTTATTTCACTTTTATATAAGTATAAATCGCTTGTTCCTACAGCTACAATATCATTAAAGGATATTTCAGTATTATAACATTCATAACCAATAATTGCAAATGTTAAATCATTTCCATCTGCATAAATCGAGTTATTAGATATATTATTTGATGAACTATCCATCAAAAATATTCCATAAGCTTTATAATTATCAAATACACTTATTTTACATCCACTAACAGTCACATTATCTGCTTGGTAAATAAAAATACCAAACTGATTGACATTATTTGGATTATTGTTTTCAATTATAATGTTTTTAATTAAAACATTTGATGATAAAACTAATATTGTTGTGTTTGTAAATTGAGCATTATCTCCAATAATAGAAATTCCTTTAGAAATTTTTAGAAAACCTTTATTTTCGAAAGTTTCACGAAAATTAAAGAATCACCATCATTTATAGAAGGAGACAAATTATCTTCATTATCAAAAAATTGTGAAAAATTATTTTCATCAATATAATAAATTTTTGAAGGAACTTCACTTGAAGAATTAGATTGGATTTCACCAGAAGGCAAAATAATCTTATTTGAACGTATTTTATTACCTAAAACAGTAAATGTATCTTCAATGATATTTGCAAAATCTATTGCAATAATATTTGATGTGTTTACAGTATTATTAATTATTACAAAATCTTTTGGACGTTTTTTAGATGATTGATATTTGACTAATACACCAATACCAGAACCTTCTAAAAAGTTATTAGTAATAGTTACATTACTCATTTTACCTCTAGCATAAATACCATAACTATTATTGTAATTAACAGTATTATTATCAATTAAAATGTTTGATTCACCAATTTCAATTCCAACTTTATCAGTTGTAATATCCACAAAATTATTTAAAACCAATCATTAGTTGCTGCATATATACCTGCATTAGAAACTCTAGCATTTAAAATACTATTATTAGCTATTAATGTATGGTCGTAACCAAAAATAGCATAATCTCCACCAGCTAATGTAGAACCAGAAGAACCTTGATAAAATCCACCAGTTGAATTAATTATTTTATTATTTACAATTGAATTATAGCTACCTGCTGAGGAAATTCCTCTAAACATACCTATTACAGTATTATTTGTTGCATTATTATGATTTCCCATCATTTGGACACCATAACTCCAAGAGGAAGGATTTGAAATAGAAGATTTAATTGTATTACCAGAAATAATATTAAAATTAGATTCTTTTGTTCCATAAGAGCTTAAGTAAATACCATTTGATTCTTCTACAGTTACATCATTGTTTAAGACATAGTTATAGTGAGAATCTCCTAGAAATATTCCCGGATGTTGCCAAGCTCCACCTTTACCCATAACTGTTTCAACTTTATTTCCATAAACATATGAATTTACAGTTGAAGTTAAAGCAATAGGATAAGCAGAATATCCATCTGAAAAAATAGTATTATATAATACATTAATTGAGCTTGAATCATTAAGGAGAATAGGAACTAATTGATTAACATGATTTTCAATACATAAATTAGAAACAGTTCCTCCAGTTGATCTAAACTCAATAGTACAATCATACAAAAATGCATTTGAATTTGTACTAGTAATAGTTACCGGAATATTTAAATAAATGATTTTCCCGTAAAACTTCCAGACAAATTAAGAGTATCATTTTCTTTAATATTATTTAATAAATATCCTTCGTTATCAAAATAATTGTAATAATTATCTTCTGTAACATTGTAAATAGAGATGGAATTTGTAGTATTAACAGATAATAAGTATAATGTATTATCTCCAGCTACGATAAAATTATTATTATCAATATCAACTGCTTGGACAGTAGATAAAGTCCCAAGAATTAATAGAAATGATAATAATAAAATTAATTTTTGTTTCATTTTTCCCTCTCAAAATATAAGTCAAAGATAAAGTTTCATTGACATAAATTAAATTTAGTTTTAAAGATATTTAAATATAACTTATTTTTAATAAAGTATAATTGATTAAAAAAGTATTATAATTTATCGATAAAATAAATTAATAAGAATA
>JAKSUH010000090.1 GCA_024413395.1 archaeon | reverse complement strand
CTAGTGGAGATGGTGTTTCTTTTGCAGGTATTTTAGATGCAGCTGTAAGAACTAAAGAATTCATTGAAACTTATCAAGCATTGCCTAATTATATCATGATTGATAATTCTCAATATTCCTGTTCTGATGCATTATACTTGTTTACTCAAGCTATTGTAAACATTAATAATGGTGTTTATAGTTCTATTAAACCAGTTACAGCTGATTCACCAAAATATCCAGCAGGAACTGTTAAAGATTCAGTTTTAACTAAAACTCAATATTTAGATGTATGTAATAGAGTTGCTAAATTTATTATTGATAATAAGTTAGCTCCAAACTATGCAAGTTCTCCTATTGGTCAAATTAGTTATTCTGAATTAGTTGATATGAGTTCAAGAATTTTAGCATACTATAAAAACAATAATAAAAACTTGCCAAATACTGTTGATATTAAAGATAAAACTGGACCTTCTGGTAAAACATATCAACAAGTTGCTCATGATATATGTATTGGATTAACATCAGACTATGATAAAGCAAATGCTATATTCAATTATATCCATACTCATATTGAATATGACTTCTATTCTGATTCATGGCATTATGCACAAGGAACTCTAGATTATGGTAGTGGTAACTGTTGTGATCAAGCTAGTTTGTTTGTTGCAATGTGTACTTCAGTTGGTTTAACTGCTAGATTTGTTCATGGTGAATGTCATTTCAAAATTAGTGGAAATTGGTATGGTCATGTTTGGTCTCAAGTATATGTCAGCGGACAAGGATATCTTACTGCAGATACTACAGGAGATTATAATACTCTTGGTAATCATGAAAACTGGGATTATGGTAATATAATAAAAGTCTATGAACCAAGCAAAGATTTAGGATTCTAACTAAATCTTCATTTTTTCTTTTTTTAAAACTTTTTATATTCTAATTAACAATATTTTATTTAATCATAATTAGGTGAATTTATGGTTAAGAATAATATTAGTGAAAATATTGAGGAATATTTAGAAGTTCTTTATCGTCAAGGACGTAATAAAAATCAAGTTTCTAATAAAATTATTTCTGAAGAGTTAGGTATTGCACCAGGCAGTGTTACTCAAATGCTTAAAAAACTTGAAAATTTAGGTTATATTAACTATGAGTCTTATAAAGGTGCTACTTTAACTGATAATGGTATGAAAATAGGACAATTAATTATTAGAAAACATACAATCCTTGAATTACTTCTAACTGATATTCTAAAAATTAAACAAGAAAATGTTCATGAACAAGCTTGTGATATGGAACATGCTTTATCAGATGAAGCTTTAAAATCATTATGTTTAATGCTTCACCAACCAGATTCTAATTCTGCATCTAAACTGATTCCTGCATGTAATTTAAAATTTAAAAACTGTCTTGAATGTTCTAAGGAGATAGATTTTGATAATGTAAATTATAGGAAAAAAAGTTTATTAGCTATATCTGAATTAATTAATTCAGTTAATGGTGTTGTTGCTTTTATTAGAGGAAATGAGGAAATTTATGCTGAAATTAATTCATTAGGTATTAGGATTGGTTCAAAAATTGAATTTAGGGATGTTGATGGAAATATAACAACTAAATTTGATGGTAGGGAAATTAAATTAAGTTCAAAATTTACTAATAATATTTTTATTGAAATTTAATACTGTTTTTATGGTGTTTAAATGCGTGGAAATTTAGAAAACGAAATTGTAACTGTTAAAATAGAAGAAGGTGCTAAAAAACCTATTGCTTTAAATGAAAAAAGCTATTTCGGTAAAATTGAAGGAGATAATTTACATCTTTCTATTATTGAGGCATGTTATTTGTCTGAAAAAGGTCGTTTAAATGTATTCGAAGATGATGTTGAATGTATGACAGCATATCTTTTGGATTTAATTAAAACAAAAGGTCTTTTAGGTAAGTATTTAGTTTATCGTGACTTAAAAGATAGAGGATATATTATTAAAACCGGTTTTAAATATGGTGCTGAGTTTCGTCTCTATGATAGAGGTCGTGGACCTGGTAAAGGCCATTCTGATTATTTAGTTAAAGTTGTATTTGAAGAATATGATATTAATGTTTTAGATTTTGCTAGTTATATTCGTGTTTCACATGGTGTAAATAAAAAACTTTTACTTGCAATGGTAGATGAGGACTTCGATATTACATACTATAATGTTGAATGGACTCGACCTTAATTTTAATTAATTTTACAATTAATATTTTCCATACTTTGTATTTAAATATTATAAATTATTAGTTGATATTATAATATAATAAATTGATAAGAAAAAAGGTGATTAATTTGATAGACCCATGGGCATCAAGTGTAGATTATGATAAGTTAGTTAATCAGTTTGGAATTGAGAAAATTTCAGACCTCCTTAATGATATAAAAAACCCTCAAAAATTAATGAAAAGAGGGGTCGTATTTGGACATAGGAATTTTAAAGAAATTAATGATATTATTAATAAAAAACAAGATTTTGCACTTGTTACTGGTATGATGCCAAGTGGACAAATGCATATTGGTCATAAGATGGTTGTTGATCAAATTAAATGGTATCAAGAAAGAGGAGCTTTTTTATCATTACCTATTGCTGATTTAGAATCTTTTGCTGCAAGAGGAATGAGCTTTGAAATGGCTCGTAAAATTGCTATTGAAGAATATCTTACTAATTATATTGCTTTAGGTGTTGATTTAGATAATGATAATGTAAATGTTTATTTACAATCAGAAAATAAATTATTACAAGATTTAACATTTAGAGCTTCAAATAAAGTTAATTTTAGTCAATTAAAATCTATTTATGGATTCACTCCTTCAACAAACATTGCACATGTTAATGCACCTCTTGTTCAAGTAGCAGATATATTACTTCCTCAAATGGAAGAATTTGGAGGTCCTAAAAATGTTGTTGTACCTGTTGGAGTAGATCAAGATCCTCATATTAGATTAACTAGAGATATAGCTTCAAGACTTCATGAAGATTTAGGATTTTTACCACCTTCATCTACATATCATAGATTCTTAACTGGATTAAGCGGCGATAAAATGTCTTCATCTAAACCAGCTACTGCTATCTATCTTAATGATGATGCAAAAGATGCTGCTAAAAAAGTTAAAACAGCTAAAACAGGTGGAAGAGAAAGTTTAAAAGAACAACAAGAACTTGGTGGAGAAGTGGATAAATGTGTTATCTATGAAATGTTAGTTTATCATTTAATAGATGATGATGTTGAGCTTGAAAAAATTAGAGAAGAATGTTTAAATGGTACTCTTCGCTGTGGTGATTGTAAAGCTATGACTAGTGAATTAATGGAAAAAATGTTTGATGATTTAAAAGAAAAACAAATTGAGGCTCGTGAAATTGCTAAATCGGTGATTGAATGAATTTTTTTAATGAAATTAAAAAGGCTTTTATTAAAAATAAAAATGTTTTATTATTGGCTTTTTTAATTTTTATTATTCCTTTTTTAATAGGATTTTTATTTAAACCCTACTTTTATAATATTTTTGAACCTATATATAATCACTTATCTCAACAATTAAAAGAAGGTGTTATTGAATTTTCTTTTGCAGGTATTTTCTTAAATAATTTAGCTGTTCTTTGTAGAACCTTTATTTTAGGAGCAATTTTTGGAATTTCAGCAATTTTATTGTTATATCATGCTCTTTCATCTGGATATTTTTTAGGAGGAGAGCAAATATTTCGAAAATTATTGTTAGTGATACCTCATGGGATATTTGAGTTTTCTTCATTAATTATTGGTACTGCTGCTGGATTTTTACTATTTAAATTCCTTTATAATTTTATTAAAGCTAATCCATTAAAAGGTTTTTATGATGCTTTTGATAAGAATTTTGAGATTATTTATCATTCTTTAATATTATTTGGTGTAGCTGTAGTATTAATGGTTATTGCAGGGTTTATTGAGGTTTATTTAACTATACTTATTGCATTATTTGTTTTATCATTATTATGAAAAATTTTTATATATGATTATTAATTAAATAATATATATGTGATTTTATGATTAGATGTGTATCATGTGGCGAAGAATATGATGATGAGGTAATCTATACTTGTAAAAAGTGTGGTTCCGTATTAGAACTTGTATCTGATATTAATGTTTCTAAAGATATTTTTGAAGGAAGAAGAGATAACTTATGGAAATATAAAGAATGTATACCTGTAGATGAAACTAAAATAGTTTCTCTTGATGAAGGAGGAACTCCATTCTGTAAATGTGATAAATTAGGTTCTGAATTAGGTGTTAATTTATATGTTAAAGTTGAAGGATCTAATCCAACAGATAGTTTCAAAGATAGAGGAATGACTGTTGGTATGACTAAAGCTATGGAATTACGTGTAGACACTGTTGGTTGTGCATCAACTGGAAATACTTCTGCTTCTCTTGCAGCTTATGCAGCACGTGCGGGTTTACGTTGTATTGTTTTCTTACCTTCTGGTAAAGTTGCTTTAGGTAAATTAGCTCAAGCTATGTTCCATGGTGCTGAAGTTATGTCTATTCAAGGTAATTTTGACGAAGCTTTAGAAGCTATGACGGCTCTTGCTTTAGAAAAACATCTTTATTTATTAAATTCAATTAATCCTTACAGATTAGAAGGACAAAAAACAATTGGTTATGAAATTTTACAAGATTTAGGATGGCAATCTCCAGATAGGATTATTTTACCTGTTGGAAATGCTGGAAATATTTCTGCTATTTGGAAAGGTGTTTCTGAGTTCTATAATGCTGGTTTCGTAGATTCATTACCTATGATGACTGGTATTCAAGCAGAAGGTGCATGTCCTGTTACTAATGCTTTTAGAAAAGGAGAAAAAACTGTTGAACCAGTATTAAATCCTGAAACAATAGCAACTGCTATTCGTATTGGTGCTCCAGTTAGTGATATTAAAGCATTAAGAGCTATTTATGATTCAAATGGTTATTCAGAAACAGTTACTGATGAAGAGATTTTAGATGCTCAAAAGTTACTTGCTAGAACTGAAGGTATAGGTGTTGAACCAGCTAGTGCAGCTTCTATTGCAGGTCTTAAAAAATTATGTGAACAAGGGGTTATTGACAAAGGAGAGACCATTACGTGTGTTGTAACTGGTCATTTGCTTAAAGATCCTAATACTGCGATTGATGCATGTACTAAACCTACAGAAGTCAGCGCAGACATTGAAGAATTAAAAAAGCTATTGATTAATAAATAGCTATTTTTTATCTTTTTTTTTTAAATTATTTTATTTTTAATAATACAAGTTATGATAACTTATAACTATTATTTTTATTAAATTTTCTTTTTATTTTTTAATTATAGAATAACAACAAAATCATTTTACTTTTTATAAGTTTAATATCTAATAGATAAAAATTCTATTTTTTATAACTAAAAGTATTGAAAATAAAGGAAAAATAACCAATATATTTATATATAAAGAAAAATACAATTACTATTACAAATTAAAAGAGGTGTAATAATGGAATTACCAATCGCTCCTGTAGGCAGGATCTTAAAAAATGCTGGTGCAAGCAGAGTATCTGACGATGCTAAAATCGCATTAGCAGAAGCTATCGAAGAATGTGGTGACGCTATTGCAGCTAAAGCTGTTGGATTTGCACGCCACGCTGGTAGAAAAACTGTCAAAGCAGAAGATATTAAATTAGCAACCAAAACTTGCTAAGTAAATATTGCTGATTAGTTAAGTAAAACTCATGTTTTACTTTCTATCACTTTATTTATAATTTATTTTAAATTCTTATTTTATCTAACTATTTTTAAAAACATTTATATATAGAGAAAACCATAATTATTTATTGTCTAGTTCTCTAGAATTATTTCATTAATTACTAAATTTTTATTTTTAGTTTT
>JAKSUH010000009.1 GCA_024413395.1 archaeon | reverse complement strand
AGAGCGCCACCTTGGTAAGGTGGAAGTCGGGGGTTCGAATCCCCCCTAAGGCTTTCAATCTAATTTTTATATTATTGTAAATGTTGGAGGTTGATATAAATGAAACATTACAAAATATTTGTTGTTGCGATTGTTTCAGCTGTTGTAACTATCTTAACTACTTTAATGGGAGTTACTGGTACTATTATAGGGTCAGTTATTACTTCTGTAGGTTATAATGTTCTGGTTGAGATGTTTGAAGAGCCTCCTACCATAACTCCGAAAAAACGTTCTTTTGAATGGGAAATTGCTTATGTATTTCCATTAGTGATTATTGCAATTGTTCAATTTTTCATGATTTTCGGATTCCTTTCAAAGTTAGGATTTTTACCTTTTGTATTCTATCACATATATTTGGAAGTTCAGACTTTAACCATGTTTAATCTTTATAGAATAATGGGTATTGCTTTAATAATTTTAGCATGTTATCCTTATATGCTTACACCTAAAGCGGTCAATAGGACTCATGGTAAATATATTTTAATTGTAGGTCTTATATTCTTAGCTAAAGGTATTACAGACATATCTTTCTTATTAGGAACTATACTTTCTATTATCTTTAGATATTTGGATTTACCTCTTGCTATTATTACTTTTGTTATTCTTCTATGGGTTATTGTAAGTATATTTAATAATAAAAGTGATACTAATTTAGAAGATTTAGAAGATTTAGAATTGAAGGAAGTTTATTCTCCAAAACAAGAAACATATTATTATAATAAACCTTCTTATCAAAGAAAACCATATTCTCAAAGAAAAAATAAACCAAGAAAAATAAATAAACCTATTGCATATAAAAGAAAGAAGTCTAATAGGGATAAATCTTTTAATTCTTCATCAGAGAATATTAAATTTGACTCTAGAAATCCTTATGATGATGAACGTCGTAGATAATGTGATTTTATGGGAAAGAAAAATTTAAAATTATACGATATTTTAGAATTTATCATGTATGAAAACCCTGCAACTCAAGATGAAATTGCAGAGAAATTAGGTATTTCAAGAAGATATGTTACTCAATTATTGAAACCACTTATTGATGAAGGTACTGTTAAAAGATCTTACATGGTTGATTTAAAAAAATTTAAAAAAATTAAAGAGCAATATGGTGAGCCTGCTTCTAAAGAAAAAATTGGAAATATTTTCATAGCAGATTTACTTAGAAATATGGCTAAACATGTTATGGAACAACTAGAAACTTCTTTTAACTCTCTTTTAGATAATGATGAGCAATTAGCAAACACTGCATTAGAAATGGATTTTATAACTAATAATATGGTTGATAATGTTAGAACTTCTGTTGAAACAATGGTTAGTGTAGGTTATAATTATCAATTTTCTAAATCTATTCTTTATACTGAAGTTGCATCTGATTTAGAACGTATTGGTGATTATTGTGGGCATATTGCTAAATTTGCAGCTAATGAAATATTTGAAATTGATGAAGATATATTGGCTAATATGAGAAATATGTATAAAACTTCTCAAAAAATGATTAGATTTTCTATGATTGCATTTTTAGAAAATAAAACTGATTTAAAGGAAGAAGTCATGGTTATGGAAGAGACTTTACATTATTTGCAAGCTCAATCTGTTAATTCAATAGCAGCACAAATGGCTGAAAATACTTTTGAAGAAAAAGAAAGGTCTAATTATTTTATGTACTTATTTAGGGTTATTAAAGCATTTGAAAGGATTGGAGATATTTCTACTGAAATAGTGGATGTTGCTATTGAATTCCATAAAAATATTCCAAGACCTATCACACCACGTTCATTTAGATAAATTATTCATCAAATAGTTTAATTGTAGCATGTCTATCTGCCCAGCATTGGACACAAACTCCAACTGGAAGACCTGCTGTATGGGTATGTGCTTTTAATATTTTAACATCTAAAGTAGTTGTTTTTCCACCAAGACCCATTGGACCTATTCCAGCATTATTGATTTCTTCTAAAATTTCTTCTTCTAATTTAGCTATTTGTGGGTCAGGGTTACGTTCACCAACTTTTCCTAAAAGTGCTTTTTTAGCTAGTTTTAAACAAAAATCAGAGGTTCCTCCAATTCCAACACCTATAACTGTTGGTGGGCATGGTTTTCCTTTTGTATTTAAAACACTTTGAACTACAAAGTCTTTTACTCCTTCAATTCCTTCAGCAGGAAGTGCCATTTTAAGTGCATTATTATTTTCAGAACCGAATCCTTTAGGGAAAATAGTTATTTCTAAATATTCTTCATCGATTAGTTCAATATCTATTGGTGGAATATAATCTCCTACATTAATATTGGTATTTTCTCTTGTTAAGGGATCTACAATATTTGGTCTAATTGGGACTTTTTTTGTAGCTTTTTCTATTCCTTTTTCTATTCCTTTACGTAAATTTTCTACTTCAACATTTCCAAGTTTTACAAAAACAACCGGAAGACCTGTATCTTGACACATTGGAATTTGTTTTTCTTCTGCTAATTCAAGATTTTTCAAAATAGCTTCAATATTTAATTTACCTAAGTCATTATCTTCAACTTCAAGAGCCTCTTTAAGTGCAGATTTTACATCATCACCTAAATAAATAACTGCTTTTTTATAAAGTTGATAAACAGCTTCTTTAATACTATTTTCACTAATCAATTTATAACCTTTAAAAATTTGTTAGATTATATTATATAAAAAAAGTATTATAAAGTTTTTTAAAATTAAGACCTGTAAATTTTACAGTATAAAAAAAGAAAGAAAAAAAGAATAGCTATTTATAGATTTCTTTAATTCTATTTAAATCATTAGCTATTTTTTTCTGTTTTTCAGCTTTAATTTCTTCTGGGTCATCTGTAAGTGCACCAGTTGGACATTTTGATACACATTCTTTTGAATCTTTATCAATACAAAGATTACATTTATGTACTGTGCCAAATCTGTCTACATTAATAGCTCCAATTGGACATACTGTTTCACAAGAACCGCATCCAATACATTTTTCATCATTAACAATGATTGCTCCTCCAAGAGCTTCAATAGCTCCTTCGGAACATACTTGTAAACATGGAGCTTTATCTGGAGAACAATGCATACAGAATAATGGTACATTGTTAGTAACATGTATTGCATTTTGTGGACAGTTACGTTCACAGTTCATACAGTCAACACAGAGTTCTGCATTTAATGTTAAATCATTCATTCTAACACCTTATTCATATGTTTTATTTATTCTAGCTCCACTTGTAATAACATTTACAAAGCTATTATTTTTCTTTTTGGTTTTTCCAGCAAGTTTTGCAATATATGCTTCTTGTTTTTGAGCTTTAAGGTTGTCAGTATCAACAAGTGCAATTGCTCTTTTAGAACAAGCTTTAATACATGCTGGTCCTTCTTCTCTATCTGCACAACGGTTACATTTTTCTGCAACATCTGGTGTGATAGTAATAGCTCCGAAAGGACAAACCATACTACATAAACCACATCCAATACATCTATCTGAATTTACACCATCTTTTGCCATCGCTTCAGTAGGACAAATTTGTACACATGGCGCATCTTCACATTGCTGGCATAAAATTGGATAATAAGAAGAATCATATTCTAAAATTGTGATTCTAGAAGCAACGTGTATGGATTCACATGAATTTTGACAATCAAGGCATCCATCACATAACTCCTGATTTACAGTTATTTTTTTCACTGTTCTCAACTCCTATAATCCTAATTCTTCGCACTGTGCATCAACATATTCTTGAATTTTAGCTATGTGTTCATCATCTAAATGTTTGAATCTTTTTTGTGGTTTTAAATATTCTTTTACTGGTTTTCTTTCAGCTGGTCTGTAAGTGACATTAAATTCACCGTCTTCGATTTCATATAAAACCCAAGATCCGGTTTCAACAGCTAATCTACCTATTTCAATAGTTTTAGAGGGGTTGTATCCCCAACCAGTAGTACATGGTTGGTTTAAGTGGATATATGCTGGTCCATCAACTTCAGCAGCTTTTTTAACCTTTTTCATATAATCTTCAGGGTATGCAATTGATGCAGTAGCTACATATGGAATTCCATGAGCTGCCATAATCATTGGCATATTCTTTTTAGGTCTATTTTCACCAAAACTAGCTTTTCCTGCTGGAGAAGTAGTTGTTGATGCTCCAAATGGGGTAGCTCCACTTCTTTGAATACCTGTGTTCATATAAGCTTCATTATCGTAACAGACATAAGTCATATTATGTCCTCTTTCCATAGCACCGGATAATGATTGTAAACCAATATCTACAGTACCTCCGTCACCACCAAAAGCAATAACATTGGATTTTTTACCTTGGATTCTTAATGCACTTTCTACACCAGATGCAACTGCACCTGCATTTTCAAATGCTACGTGAATCCATGGAATTTCCCATGAAGTTTCTGGATAAGGAGTTGTCATAACTTCTAAACAACCGGTAGCAGAAACAGCCACGGTATCTTTACCTAATGCTTTAAGTGCTAATCTTACAGCAATTGAAGCTCCACAACCTGCACATCCTCTGTGTCCTGGTGCTAAAAATTCTTCTTTAGGTATATCCATTTTTATTCCTCCTTAAGTCCAATCCAAGTAACCTCTTTAACAGGGTTTTTGGTTTTTTCATAAATTTCTTTAATTTCTTTTGGAGTGATGTCTCTTCCACCTAATCCTACGATGAATCCGTAAGCATCTTTGTGGATTTTAGCTTTAATATCAGTAAATAATGCTCCACCATTTCCGAAAGTAACGTTTTTATCAACTACAGCTAATTTATCACAATTTACAACTGCTTCTTCAATAGCTTCAACAGGGAATGGTCTGTATGCTCTGATTTTAAGTAAACCTACTTTTTCACCAGCTTCTCTTAATTCATCTACAATAGCCCTAATAGTACTACAAATTGATCCCATTGCTACATAAATAATTTCAGCATCGTCACATTTGTAAGCATCTACAAGACCATATTGTCTTCCGAATTTTTCTGCAAACTCATCACATGTTTGTTGGATAACTTCTTTAGCATTATCCATAGCAACTTGCATATCATGTCTAGCTTCTAAATAATTTTCTGGATCTGCAAAAGTTCCAATTGACATTGGGGTTTCAGTATCAATAAATGAATGTTCTGGTTTGTATGGAGGTAAGAATTCATCTACTAATTCTTGTTCTGGAATTTCTACAGGTTCAACTGTGTGAGTTAAAATAAATCCATCTAAACATACCATAGATGGTAATAAGATTTTAGGATTTTCTGAAACTTTATAAGCCATTAAAGTTGTATCTAATGCTTCTTGTGCATTTTCTACATAAATTTGTAACCAACCTGCATCTCTTTGTGCAATTGAATCTTGTTGGTCGTTCCAAATGTTTAATGGTGCAGAAATTGCTCTGTTTGCATCAGCTAATACGAAAGGAGTTCTCATACCTGCTGCTGCAAATAAAATTTCGTGCATTAACATTAATCCTTGTGAAGATGTAGCAGTAAATACTCTTACTCCTGCTCCACTTGCTCCTACAGAAGCACTAATTGCACTGTGTTCTGATTCCACTTTAATATATTTTGCATCTATTTTTTCATCTGCAACATATTGTGCAAGATATTCTGAAATAGTTGTTTGTGGAGTAATTGGATAAACAGGAATAACTTGTGGTTTTGCTAATCTAACAGCTTCAGCTACTGCTTTGTTAGATGTCATAACTTCTTTTACCATATTTAATCTCCTATTCTTTAATCATTTCGATTGCATCAACAGGGCATTCATTTGCACAAATTCCGCAACCTTTACAGTAATCATAATCTATTTCACGTTCAGTGTTAATTGATGCATCTGGACAGAAGATGTAACAATTTTCACAATCTACGCATTTATCTTTATCTAAAACTGGTTTAAAAGTTCTCCAACTTCCAGTTTTGTTGTTTTTACTACTTCCTGGGTTTTTTACAACACATCCTATAGCTACCATATTTAATCACCTTCTTATTTAACCATCTCATAAGCCTTTTTTGTAGCCTCTGCGTTTAAGTCACCAACTTTTCCTAGGAAAGTTTCTTTAATTACTTGGATAAGAGAATCAAGACTTACTACACCTGTCTTCTTAGCAAAGTAACCTAAAATAATAGTATTTACAATATTACGTCCTAACATTTCTAATGCAATACCTGTTGCATCAATAGTGTGGACCTTATGTGTTGCTGCAGCTTTATATTCTTCTGCAAGGTTAATAATTACTTCACTATTCTCTTTTAATCCAGAAAATACGTCTACTACGTTCATTAGTCCATCATCAAGAACTAATACATAATCTGGATTATATACTTGATATCTTATTTCTACTGGCTCATCATCAATTCTGGTGAAAGACATAACTGGAGCTCCTCTACGTTCAACTCCAAAAAATGGGAATGCTTGAACATATTTGCCATCTAAAAATGCTGCTTTTGCTAAAATTTCAGCAGCAGTAACAGCTCCTTGTCCACCACGCCCGTGGAAACGAATTTCAATCATTTATTTTCCTCCATAGTTTATCATGTATAATCATTATAAATTCCCAAATATATAAAGTTTTATATTAATTTGTCATTATTTTTAATTATAGATTATTTTGTTAAAAAATTCTTTTATTCTGCTTCTTTTTCCATTTAACTTATTATTTGGAGTTTTTGTAAATTTGATATTTTATAAATCTCATTTTTTTTACTAAAATTATTAAAACTTTAATAACAATAAAATAATAATTATTAATTATAATAAAAGAGGCTTTGTTATGTCAATATTAATTATAACTGGAAATTTAGCTTATCCATTAATACAAGAAATTGTTGATAAATTAGATGAAAACCTTTTAATACATGTTGTAGATAAAGTTCAAGTTGCTGCTTTTTTAACTCCAAATCAAATTATTAAAGCTGTTCGTGATAATTATGATTTAAATGATTTAGACCTTATATTAGTTCCTGGTTTAATTAAAAAAGATACAACTGAAATTACAAAAGAAATAGGTGTTCCAACATTCAAAGGTTCAACTGATTGTGCAGATCTTGCTATGGTTATTGAAAACTTAGATAATATAGAATTATCTGAATCTCAACCTGCAGATAAGCTAATAGAACAACAAAAAAGACAAGAAGCCTTAAAATTTATAGATGATTTCGAAAAGGATCAAGAAAAAATAGAACAGTTACTTGAAAAACCAAACAATATCCTAATTGGAAAACTTCCAGTTGGTGATGATTTCCCAATGAGGGTACTTGCTGAGATAGCAAATGCTCCTTTCTTATCAAAAGAAGATTTAATTAATAAATGTCAATATTTTCTTGATTCTGGCGCAGATATGATTGATATAGGTATGGCAGCAGGTGAAGATTTTTCAGATAAAGTACCCGAATTAATTGAAACTTTAAGGCCAATTATTGGGAATCGTCCGTTAAGTATTGATACATTAAATACTAATGAGATTAAAGTAGCTGTGGATTGCGGAATTGATTTAGTATTAAGTTTAGATTTAGGAAATTATTCTGAAGTATCAGAACTTTTAAAAGAAAATAATATTCCAGCAGTTTTACTTCCAACTAATTTTTCTATTGGTAAAACTCCTAAAACTGTAGAAGATAGACTAAATTTTATGGACGAACTTATTGAAAAAGTTGATGGAATGCCATATGTTGCAGATATGATTTTAGATCCTGTAAACAGCAGTAGTATTGTAGAATCAATTATTGCTTGTGATAAATTTCATAAATCTAATCCTTCACTATTATTCTTTGGAATTGGTAATGTAATTGAATTAATGGACACTGATTCTACTGGTGTAAATGTTCTTTTAACAGGTATAGCTATGGAAGTAGGTGCAAATATCTTATTTACTCCTGAAGAAAGTGGAAAAACTAGAGGAAGTGTTACTGAATTAGCTATTGCTTCTAAAATGATGTTCTTAGCAAAACATAGAAAATCTATTCCAAAAGATTTAGGAATTAATGCTGTTATTTTTAAGGATAAAAAGAAACGTAAAGATGTTATTAAAAGAAAAAATAAAGAGATTCCTACAATTAAACAAGAAACTCCAATGAAATTTGTTCGTGATAAAGCAGGAAGTTTCAAAATATCAATAGAATATGCTACAACTGTTGAAGAAAGTAAGTTAATTGCTACTCATTTTAGAAAAGATAAAGCAGATTTAGTATTTGAAGGACACACTGCTCGTGAAATTTATGAAGAAATTATAAAAGAAGGGCTTGTAACTAGAATGGAACATGCAGCATATTTGGGTAGCGAATTACAAAAAGCAGAAATTGCTATGTTAACAGGTAAACAATATATTCAAGACTTTGAATTATTTAAAAGTTTTGATGAATTCAAAGTATAAAAGGAATATATTTAGATAGGACCTACTGTTGGAACCCCAATTCACACATGGCTAAAAACATCAATATTCTTAGTTTTACCATCATTACTAATTTTTACATGGTAATGACTAAAAGGATTTCCTTCTAGATAACATACTCCTTTTTCATTAGTAACACCATTATCTACTGCTTTATGGGTTTTTTGTCCTTCTAATGTGCAGGTAACTCCTTCAATTGGATTTTTATATTCTTTTGTTTTAGCATCGTATTGTGAATAAACAATTACTGTAACTGGTATTTTTCCAATTTTAGTTGATATATTGTCGTTTATGTCTGTTGTGTTATTTTTATCAGTAATGTTTTGTTGATTTGTCTGAACTATTGTATTCTGAGTTATATTCATTAATTCAGTAGTATTAAATATAGATTTATTAAAATCTGTATTTGACGTTTGAGTATTGTCATGAGCACAAACAATTCCTATACCACTCAATAAAACGATAATAAGTATTAGAATAGAAAGTTTAGTTAATTCATAAGTTATCAATCCATTTTTTTAATAAAATTTTAAAAACTAAATTTAAAACTATAAATGGATATTATATTAAGACTCTATATAAATCAAATAGTATTTTTTATACATGTTTTTTAATTATATATGGGTTAACTACTCTTTTTTAAAGATTTTATGGTCTAAAATATTTTCTTAGTAAGAGAATTTTAAAATTAAATTATTATAAATTTCTCTTTACATGAATATTATTTTTATTTCAAGAACTTATCTTATAATAATTATATATTATATTAAATACTATAATCATATATTAGATTGTATCTTGAAGGGATATTATGGACAATGAAAAATTTTCAATTAAAGATGTAAACAAAGCTCTTTCTAAAAATAGTTATATTTCTAATTCTGAAATTTCCACAACTCTTTATTTAGCTTTTTTATTAGGAAAACCAATGTTAATTGAAGGACCTCCTAGTGTAGGTAAGACAAAATTAGCTAAAGTTGTATCAAAAGCTTTTGATATGGATTTCTTTAGAATTCAATGTTATGAAGGAATAACTTTTGAGCAAATTGTTGGTGAATGGAATTATCAAAAACAACTTTTACATTTAGAAGTTGCTAAGAACAAAGAAATGTCAACAGAAGATATTTTGATGAAGATTTTTTCATTAGAAGACCTTTACTTAATTCATTTTTAAATTCTAAACCTTCGGTTTTATTAATAGATGAGATTGATAAAGCAGATGAAGAAGTTGAAAGTTTTCTTCTTCAAGCATTAGGTGAAAAAGAAATTACAGTTAATGATTTAGGGACTTTCACATTACAAAATAATTTAATAGTATTTTTAACAAGTAATTCTCAAAGATCATTACTAGATGAAACTAAGGATCGTTGTTTATTTTTATATATCCCATATCCGAGTTTAGAAAGGGAAATTGAAATTGTTAAATCTAAAGTACCTTCAGCAAATGATGAATTGATTTCTAAAGTAGTGAATCTTGTTCATAAAATCCGTAATCTTAATTTACTTAAAAAACCTTCTGTAAGAGGAAGTGTTGATTGGGTACGTTCAGTTGAAGGATTAAATGAAAAAGATATGGATGTTGCTCTAAAAAATAGTATTGGAGCAGTCATGAAAAATGAAAGTGATAAGAAAAGAGTTCTAAAAGAGTTTTTTGATTAATTATGATTGAGAAGATAGTTAATTTATCACAAATGTTACGTCAAGAAGGACTTCCTGTTAGTGTGAGAAGTACTAAGGATGCATTTCAAGCTTATCAAGATATTGGAGAAGAGGATAAAAATCTTCTAAAAGAGGCACTTAGATTTATTTATGTAAAAGATAAATATGATTTAACTAAATTTAATAAAATTTTTGAAGAAGTTTTTAAAGATTTAACTAAAGAAGAAGATCATGAAGATGTTGAGATTTCAACTAAAAGTATGAGATTTAAACTTGCTAAATCTAATAAATATGTAATTAAAAAACCTAATTCTAAATCTAAAGCTTTTAGAAAAGAAAAAGTTGATAATGAAATGCTTAAAAATCTTTCAGGTAGGCCTTTATTAGAAGAAGTAGAAACTTTAGAACGTGAAGGGGAAATATTAAATAAAGATTTAACTAAATTAAACAGGTTTGACCCAAGAATGTTGGAAATTTGTCAAAAATTAGGTCGTAAAATAGCTAATAAACGTTCTAGAAGACAGTTTGAATCAAATTCTAATAAAATTGATATGAGAAGAACAATAAGAGCAAATATGAAATATGGGGGAATTCCTTTAGAACTTGTAAAAGCAAAACCTCGTATGCATAAAAACGAACATATATTTTTTTTAAATGATATTAGTGGATCTTGTGAATGGATTAGTAGTTGGTTTTTTATGCTTATGTATTCATGTCAAATGTCTTTTAAAAAGTCAAGAACTTTTGAATTTGATAATAAAGTAATTGAAACAACTGATGCTTTAAAAGAAGAGTATATGATTAACTCATTTATTAAAGTAAGGGAACGCAGAATCCAAAACCTTATGGTACATGGAACTTCAAATATGTATACAGCATTTGAAAGTTTTTTAAAACAAGTAGAGTTAAATAATAAATCTTATGTAATTATCCTTTCTGATTGTAGGGATTGGGCTGGACCTAAAGTAGATGGGGTTCAAGCTAGTGTAGAGTTCATTGAACAAATGGTAAAGTACTCTAAAAAGGTTGTAATTCTTAATCCTGAAGATAGGAATAAATGGGATATTGTAGATAGCTGTGTTTTATTATATGAAAATGCAGGTGCTCAAGTTTATGAAGTAAATACCTTAAATCAATTAGCTAAATTTGTTGAATCAATGTGATTATATGAAATGTAGTAAATGTGGAAATCCTAATGTGATTATTAAAAAGGAACAATCTGGTCAATATTTATGTAAAGATTGTTTTATTGAATCCATAGAAAAGAAAGCTATTAAAACAGTTAGAAAAGAAAAAATGTTAGATAAAGGAGATAAGGTCTTAGTTGCTTTATCTGGTGGTAAAGATAGTGTAACTGTTTTAGAAGTATTAGATAGTTTTAGAAAATTAAATATTATTGATTTATGTGCAGTAACAATTGATGAAGGGATTGCTGGTTATCGTCAAGAAGGTGTGGATATAGCTATTCGTCATGCTGAAAGATTAGGTATAGAACATAGGATTGTATCCTTTAAAGATGAATTTGGAATTACCTTAGATGAAATAATGAATTCAAATCCTTCTAAAGGGTCATGTACTTATTGTGGAGTATTTAGAAGAGCTATTTTAAATAAAGCAGCTAGAGATATGGGTGCAACAAAAATAGCTACTGGTCAGAACTTAGATGATGAAGTTCAAGGAATCTTAATGAATTATCTTGAAGGGAATATAGATAATCTAACAAAATTAGGACCTAAAACAACTTCTAAAAGTGAAAAATTCACAGTAAAAATTAAACCTTTAAGAGAAATTCCAGAACATGAAATTGGATTATATGTAGTTGCAAAAGAATTAGAAGTTCACTTTGCAGGCTGTCCATATGCACAACAATCATTTAGAGGTGAAGTTTCTCAATTAATAAATAATTTATCTGAGAATCACCCAACAATAAAATATTCTACTCTAAGAGGATATGATAAAATAAGAGAAGTTGTAAAAGAAGAATTTAAAAAAGAATACACAGTTTCAAGATGTGAAAGATGTGGTGAACCTTCTGCAAATAAATTATGTAGGGCATGTGTATTTTTAGAAGAATTTGGAAGATGAAATTATGTCATTTACTTTAATTAATAAAACCAAAAAAGAAGAATTAGAAATTCCTCATGAAAATTATACTATTAAAGAATTAGCTGAGGATTTAGAATTACCTTCTCAATCTCATGTTTATAAGAAAAATAATCAAATAGTCATTGATGAAACTGTTATAGAAGATGGGGATGCGATAAAAATCATCCAAATACTCTATGGTGGTTAAATGAAAGTTTATTATGAATGTGGGCCTTGTTTTTTAAGGCAAGCTAAAGAAGCAATGGATTTAGCAACAGATGATGAAGATTTAAAAGTAGAAATCCTTGCAAAAATATTTAAATTCTTAGCGAACTGTTTTTCAACCGATATTAATTCAAATAAAACAGGTACAACCATTCATCAAATGATTAGAGAAAAAACTGGATGTTATGATCCTTATAAAAATGAAAAAATATTGGGAAATAATACTGCTTTAAAATATTTACCTGAAGTTAAAAAGACAATATCTGAAGATGATTCTCTTGAAACCTATGTTAAAATAGCTATTATCGGCAATATTTTAGATTTTGGTGCTTTCGAATTACGTGAAGATATTGAAAGTTTCTTTAAAGATTCATTAGGTAAATCTTTAGCTATTAATGATGTTGATAAATTACATCATGATTTAACCACATATCAAAAAGTATTATACTTAGTAGATAATACTGGTGAAATTATTTTTGATAAATTATTATTAGAAAAAATAAAAAAAGATTATGATGTTGATATAACTATTGTAGTAAAAGAAGAGCCTATTTTAAATGATGCTTGTATGGAAGATGCATTAGAAGTAGGTTTAGACGAATTTGGTGAAATTATAACTATGGCTGGAACTGTAGGTATTGTTTATGAAGATAATACTCCTGAATTTAAGGAAATATTTGATTCACATAATTTAGTTATAGCTAAAGGAATGGGTAATTTTGAAGGATTAACCGAACTAGATTTAAAAGATAAAGATGTTTATTTTTTATTAGCTACTAAATGCAGTGCGATTAGTAAATTTATCGGAACTAATTTAGGAGATCTGGTTCTTTTAAAAAGTGATTAGATGATTGTAGGTTTTATTGGTTTTGGTAGAGTTTCAAAAAGACTTAATGAATTATTTACTTCAGTAAATATAGAAACTGTCACATCAGATGAGAATAGATTTATTGAAACTAGAGAGCGAATTAAAGAATCAAATATCAAAACTTTAAATACTAATCTTGAAGTCGCTAATATATCTGATATTTTAATTTCTGCAAACAGTCCATCACAAGCTTTAGATGTAGCTTTAAATTATGGTAATGAATGTAAAGGGATTTTTATAGATTTAAATAATATTTCTCCTGAAACTACTTTAAAAATAGCTAATAATACTAGAAATTTTATTGATGCAGCTATTATTGGAAAAATTGAAAGAGAAAAACCTATTTTATTTTACTGTGGTGAAAGATGGGAATGTATAGATGAACTTCCTTTAGATATTCATTATATAAGTGATAAAATAGGGGATGTTTCTAAATTAAAATTATTAAGAAGTACTTATACTAAATCTTTAGCAGGTGTTTTGATAGAATCAATAGAATTAGCTAGAAAAAATAATTTAGAAGAAGAATTTTTGGATATTTTATCAATCACCGAAGGAAAAGACTTTAAAGAATCTTCACTTTCGAGAATCAATAATACTTTTAAAAATACAACTAGAAAAGAAGAAGAAATTGAGGAAATATTGAATTATTTCTCTGATTCTGATTTAATTATTTTAAAAAGCGTTCTGGATAAATTTAAGAAGCTATAACTATTTTTACTTTAAATCCTTTTTTAGCTTTAACGATTTCTGCATTAACAGGAATAAAATTAGAGTCCATAATGTATCTTAAATAAGTAACTTCATTAGCTGGAAGACGTAAATTTGTTTTAATTTTTTTACCTTCACTTCTAAGTTCAATAGATATTTTATTATTTTTATCAATATATAAATCGCCAGTTAAACCTTCTTTCATTAATTTAGTTTCAAATTTTGTTAGATTTAAACCTGCATATAATGTTTTTTCGGCATTTACTTCGATATCTTCATTTCTAAAAATTTCATTTGCTTGTGAAGATTCTAAATCTGATTGTGAAACATACCATGCACGATTTATTACATTATCAATTGTTTGTACTTTAGGTATTGCTCCTTTAGTTTCATATTCTGTTATTAAATTCTTTACTTCTTCTTTTGTAACTTCACATTCAATTGCACTTATAGCTAGTCTTGTCATCACTGGTCCATAATTAGCTCTTCTAAAAACAGCCCATAATGATTCTTCATCTCTATAAACTCTATGTTTGATTATTTCGTTAATTGTAGGTCCATTAAGATAAGCTATCTTCTCTAATTTTCCTCTAGAATAAGTATTCATTCTTTTAAAAATATTTTCATAATTTCTTTCACCAGGAACTGCCTTTCGTCTAATCTCTTTTTGAAGAATACTAATTGTACTATCTGGAAGTAATTCAGCGACTTCATCAGTAATCTTTAAATCATTTTCAATAATACTTTGTCTAATTAAACGACCTGAAACTTTTCCATTTGAAGAAACTTCTTTAACAACATGATAATTGCGTTTTCCACCTAAAAATTCATTAAATCCATACCAGCGAATTTCATTACGATTAGGATAATCTCTAGGCATTCCTAAGAAATTTCTTTGTTTAATATATTTAGATGCTTTTTTCTTTATTTCATCAAGAGGAATTGTAGCTGCAGTAATATAATCAGTCACACCATCTTCAATCATTTTTTAAGTCTAATTGGGACTGAATAACTTAGATTTAATCTGTGATGAAGTCCTTCCATTGCAACAACTCTGTCTGCACCGCAAGCTAATGCCATTTTACGTCTTGCATCAAAATCAACAAAAAAGCCCCATGATTTGCACTAAAACCTTTATTTAAATAAACAACAACTTCTTTATCTTCTTTATCTGCAATTTCACGGGCTTTTAAAAGTAATTGTTCATGACCAATATGTACGGGGTCGAAATCTGCACTAATTCCTATCATTTAACCACCTAAAAAAAGAAATAATAGTAGATAGTATTATCTATCTGCTATCCTTAATACACCAGTTATTACTAACCATATACCAAGTAAATATCCTAATATTATAGGATCAGATACTAATGAACCTATAATTATGTATATTACACCAATTAATATCGCAACGATACCTATAATAAATCCGTACTTACTTGTACGATTATTAATAAGAGAAATTACTCCAATTATTATTAAAAAGATACCTGTTGCATAGAATAATATTTCTGCTAAAGAACTGAATAATTCTGGTTTGAATATAAGTCCTATACTAAATAGCAACATTATAATTCCTAAGATTATATATAATATAGCTCCCCATTTTTTATAATCTATTCCTGCTACTCCTAAAACGAGTAAGAATATAGATATTAAAAGGATTGATAATCCTAGGAGGTCTTTTGCTGCAACTATTCCTAACACAGGTAGTGCAATGATAAGTATACCAAAAAATATAGCAAAAATATTTACAAATTCTTTTCTCATCTTTTTTAATCCTCCTCATATTTTCATACTTATTATATAATTTATATATTATTAATATAATGGAATATGTTTGATATGAGTTTTAGATTTATTCATATCTGAATTATTAACTTCTCCCATCCATTGACCTTTACATTCACAGTCATGTTCAATGATGCTTTGAGTTAAATTACACTCAATAATTTTATGTTTTAACTCTTTATTACATTTTTTACAATTATAAGGTCCTCTTCTTGAACCAAAACCTGATGTATCTAAAAGAGCAGGTAAATTAATTTCTTTTCTTACAGTATTAATAATTTCAACTGCACTCCAAATCCAAGGAGGTTGATATGCTCCTTTTCTCCATAATCGTTCAATTAAAGTTCCAGCATGAATAGTTGCAGGACAGAAAGATAATCTATCGACACCTACTTTTTCACAATATCTAGCAGTTTCAATAGCTTCTTCAATAGCTTCTGCTTCAGAGATTAATATAGGTTTAACAAAGATATATGCTTTAGCTTTAACATTATATCCTTTATCTCGAGCTTTTTTAATTATAGAAATAGCATTTTCAAAATCTTGACATGTGAAACCTTTATTAATTTTCTTTAAACGAGTTTCATCATTAGAAGTTTCAAGACCCATACTAATTTCAAATAATTTATCTCCAATAATATTAAAAATTTCATCTAAAACCTCTTCAGTTACATATTCAGGTCTAGATTCAACTACAATTTCATCAATATTATCTTCGTTAGCTAATTTAGTTAACATTTCATCACGTGCATCTTTTGGAAGTTCATATGGATTTAAAAAACTACCTGAAGCAAATAATTTAATTGCTTTTTTTCCTTCTTCTTCAGATATTGGGAAACGATTATAATGTTCATTAAAAATTCTTAAAATGGTTTCAGTATCAATTAGTTCTAATGTACAATCAGATACATATGAACACATGGTACATCCTCCACTCTCTCCTAATGCCCAACTACAACCAGGGGTTGGGAGAATGCAGAATAAAGTTTTTCCAATCCCACTATATTTTAAATCATTATTATACCAACTAGCAGCTACTTGTTCAGGAGTTTTATCTTTTTTTCTTTCAAAAGATCTATTCCTAATTTCTTTAGTTAATTTTTCAATTTCCATTATGAAGTTCCTTTAATTTCTACCATTTATTCCAATTTTCACTATATTTTGTATTAATTCGTTAAAAAAAGTTTTTATTGAGATTTTTTAAATGGTTTTATCTTAAACTATTATTTGTTTTCTCAAATATAATATTTTTTGGTTATGGTGAGGAAAAAATCTTATTATTTTTTTATTTGTTTTATTTTATTTAATCGTATAAATCGACTATAAAATTATTAAGTTTTTGAAAAGCAGTTAGAATAAGTTGTTTTATTTAAAAAAAGAAAAAAAAGAAAAAATTAAATTAATCTAGAAAGAAGCGATTACGTCTCCTAATAATTTAATAGATTCTTCTACGTTTTTACCTACAGGGGATCCTGCTACGTATTGAGTTACACCCATATCAGCGAGAGCTTCAATTTTAGGGATGAACTCATCAGGAGTACCACATACGGAAAATGCTTCGAGTGCGTCATCAGTTACAGCACCAATAGCTCCACCGAAGTCACCTTTAGCTAAGCATCCACCAACGGTTTCGTTGAAACCTTCTGGTAATCCGTGTCTTGCAATAACTGGAGGTGGGGAACCTGCTGCAATAAATGCAACTACGATTCTTGCTGCGTTTTTAGCAGCTTCAGAGTCAGTACCAATAGAAGTAGCGGTATATGCTGCTACATCGAAGTCAGCTACATTTTTACCAGCGTTTTCGAGACCTTTTTTAATCATAGGCATTGCTGCTTCGTAATCTAATGGGTTAGATGCGTTAATTAATACACCGTCTGCGATTTCTCCAGCGGTTTCTAACATTTTAGGACCTTGTGCACCCATATACATTGGGATAACATCTTGTACAGCTTTTACTCCACCTAAAGCAGCACCTGCTTCGGTTTTGTCTCCTGTGAGTAAAGTTGTAATGTCAGCGAGAGCGTTTTTGATAGTGGTTACTGGTTTAGTCCATTCAATACCTAAAGCATCGAAAGTTGCTTTGTCTCCAGGACCCATACCGAAGGTTGCTCTTCCGTTGGAAATTTCATCAATAGTTGCGATTGCGGAAGCTGAGATTGCTGGGCTTCTTACATATGGGTTGGTTACTCCAGGACCTAATTTAATAGTTTCGGTTGCGTCAGCAATTAATGCTAATACAGAGTAAACATTTTTGTTGTTATAATGGTCTGTAATCCATGTGTATTCGAAACCTACATCTTCTGCAAGTTTAACTAATTTTACGATTTCATCTAATGGTTGATTTGGAACGAATTCTATACCAAACTTCATTTTTTATCACCAATTTTATTTATAGTTAAATTATATATAAAGTACTTCTTATTCAAATTAAATAGAAAGTTTTAAATATAAATATATTTGTGTTTTTATCTGTTCATAATATTTTAATATATTTTTTAAAGTGGTCTTTTTTTAAAATTGATTTTTTAGTAATTCATTCATGATCTTAAAATTTAAAAATTGT
>JAKSUH010000089.1 GCA_024413395.1 archaeon | reverse complement strand
CTTGATTAATCCTTTCAATGTTAGTATAAGGATAAGTTGATTCTTTAAGCATTTCGTATTCAATAGTAGTGTATGGATATTCATTTAATTGTTTACATACATTTTTAAGAACTTCACCTAAAAACTTGTTCATTTCTACTTTTACTCTTTCTCTAATCATTTTGTCAGCATCGAGATTTTCTTTCATTAAACGAACAACTTCAGCTTTAGCAAAAGGTAATTTTTCATCATCCTCATCCATGTATTCTTCATTAAGTTCTTGATCTTGATTTTCTACCATGATTTTTTCTCCTTAATTGTTAATTTTAAAATTTAAAGAAATATTGATTTAAACAAGAGATTTAAAGAAAATATATAAAAATCCTAATTAGACAATATCTAATTATAATTTTGTACTTAATAGTATATAAAGGTTTTCGAAATATGAAAGAATTGACAAAATTTAGCATACTTTTTATTATAAATATTAAAATAATTACATATAAAATCAATAATTTTAATACTTAAAAAAAATTGAAATGTAGCTTTGAAGCTACATTTTCTAAAACTTATTTAATGTTTTCTTTTTACTGAAAATGAAAAAATACTACATAATAAACTAATCACTAAAACTCCAAATGGAGCACCAGTAGGCTGCATTTTAATTGAATTACCAGCAGCAGGTATATTTTTACTAGTACCATTATTAACTGTTACATTTTCAGCTTCAGGAGATTTTTCTTTTGCATATACAACTTGACTATCTTTATTATTCTCAATATTTTGATCGAAAGTTGTTGCAGATGCTAAAACCTCATTTTTAAGAAAACCTGATTTAACAGGTATTGTATCAACTAATAATGATTCTTCTTCACCACTATCTAATGTATCAAGTAACCAAATATTGTCTGATTTATCAACATGCCCTGCACTAGGAATATATGAGGAAACTTTTAATCCTTGATCCATGAATTCATTAACTTTTATATTTTCTGCATTATCTGGACCATTATTCTTTAATATAACAGTATACATTAATTTTGGAGTTGATTTCTCAGTATAATAAGATACTGTTTTATTTATTTCTAAATCAGCTGTCTTATTAACATCAATAGATACTACTGCCCTATTATTTAACTCATTCTAATCATAATACCAAGTTTTATTTAATTCTACAACATTATTAAAATGACCTGTTTTATTTACATAAACCCTCATGGTATCTGTTTGAGGTTCACCAATATATAAATTATAAAAATCAATTAAAGCAACAGTTTCGCCCCACTCATTTTAGGTATAAAAATAAAGTCCTTCATCCAATGTGTCCTTAATTATAACATGTTCCATTAGAGAATAAGGACCATTATTAGTAACGGTAATTTCATATTCAATTACATTTCCATATTTTGGATTACTATTACTAACCCTTTTTGATACAGATATGTCAGCTGAAGGTTCAATTGATAATGTTTCACTATCTTGATTATTTTCAGAATTATCATCTTGAATATCTGATGCAATACTTGCTTCATTGTGATGTCTCCCTTCCATTAACCAAACAAATAATATAAAGAGTTGCATGTTCACCAACACTTAAATTACCAATTGTCCAATTCCAGTAATATTATTAAATGAACCTTTACTTTGAGATGAATTATAATAAACTAAACCTTCTGGAAGAACATCTTCAACATAGACACCGGTTGCATTATCCAGACCATAATTACAAACTTCAATAGTCCAATTTACATAATCATGATAGTTAATCTTATGCTCCTCTTCTAAACCTTCACCAAAAACACCATTATCAGTTCCAATACCTTCATCTCCAACATCTTCAGCAGATACAAAAGCCATTGAAGAAATTAATACAAATAAAAGGACTATGAAAAACATTCCCTTATTAAATAAAAACTTTTTTTAATTTTAAACATAATATAACCTCCAAACGAGGATAATCTCACATTGATTAGTTTATTGCTATTAATTAGAAATTATCTTTTTATTTTAAATCAAATTGATTTTATAAAGACAAGCCACTATTTAATCTGATAAGATTATTTCAATTAAATAGTCTTTAATCATTGATCTTTTATAAATTTGAAACAATTTTAAACTAAAACAAAAGATAACTCTTTAAATCCTCTAAAAATAAGTTAAATAATTTTATATTTAAAATTATGCTAATAAAGAGTTTAAAATAGATATAGATTAAGAATATTAGCTTAAAACAATGAAATTGATTCAAAAAATGAGGAGAGTATTATAAAAAATTAATAGTTGTTAAAACAATAGTTGCAATGACAACATATATATAATTCAATACACTATATTAAAATGGAATTAATATGAAATTTAATAAGGAAAAATTATATAATCAAAAACTTCCTATTATAGCATATATTTCCATTATATCCCGACAATATTACAGCTATCTTAACAAAATTGCATCTGAAAAGGATATAAGTGCAGGACAAACTTTTTTATTACTATATTTATTAGATGTAAAAACATGTTCACAAAATGAAATTGCAGATAATTATAGAATAGATAAAGGTAGTATCGCTAGGTCTATTAAAAAATTAGAAGATAAAGAAATAGTCCAAAGAGAAATAGATGATTCTAATAGGAAAAAATACAGAGTTTCTTTAACTGAAAAAGGTAAAAAAATGGCAGAATATATTAAACAAAAAATAAAGAGTGGGAACAAATCGCATTAAAAGATTTAGAAACTAATTTAGATTTATTCATTTATGGATTAAAAGAAATGGCTTTTACATCACTCGAATTAACTGGAAAAGAAGGAGAAAAAATAAATGAGCAGTAATAAAAATATTGAACTAATTAGGGGAGATTCTAAAAAAGCGATTAGAAAATTATCTGTCCCTATTATGTTATCAATGTTATTAATTATGGCATATGAGATTGCAGACAGTATATGGGTAGCTAGACTTGGACCAGATGCATTAGCAGCATTAGGGTTTATTACACCAGTATTTATGATTATTATTGGTCTTGGAAATGGTATTGGTTCTGGGGCAAACTCATTAATTGCAAGGGCAATCGGAGGAAGAAATAAAGAAAGAGCAGATAACGGAGCGGCTCATTCACTTGTAATGACAATAATTATCGCAATTATTGTTCCAATAATATTTTTACCTATGCTAAAACCTATGTTAAATTTAATGGGTGCTGGAAATGCATTACAATACGGAATAGATTATGGTAATATCGTTTTTGGACTTATGATTGTATTTTTACTTTCTTCTGTTTTATCAGCATTATTAAAATCAGAAGGTGATGTAAATAGAGCAACAGTTGCAATGGCAATAACTGCTATTTTAAATATAGTATTAGACCCTATTTTCATTTATATGTTAGGATGGGGTATTCAAGGTGCAGCATGGGCTACAATTATCTCTGCAAGTATTTCCTGTTTAGTAATGGGATATTGGATTTGGGGTAAAAAAGATACTTATCTAAGTGTTACATTTAAAGGATTTAAATTCTCTAAAAATATAGTATTCGATATTTTAGGTGTAGCTATTCCTAATACTGCAGAAACATTAATTATGTCCACATTAACTATTGGAATAAATGCAATGCTTGTTATAGTTGCAACAACAGATGCAGTAGCATGTTATACTGCAGGAATGAGAATTGTTCAATTATGTATGATTCCATTAATAGGTCTTGGAACCGCACTTTTAACAGTAGCTGGAGCAGCATATGGTGCTAGAGATGGAGAAAAATTAGGATTAAGTTTTAATTATTGTGTTAAAATAGGATTAATTATGTCTGTGATTATGGGCGCATGTATGTTTATATTTGCACCACAAATAGCAGTAATATTCTCATATTCATCACCTACAGCTTATTTAACACCACAAATAGCACAAGTATTAAAAATATTCTGTATATTTTCTTTATTTGTACCATTTGGTTTAATGGCAGCTATGGTTTTCCAAGGTGTAGGAAAAGGTACAACATCCCTCATAATTACATTATGCAAATCATTACTCTGTGAATTAATATTTTCTTATATATTAGGTATTTTATTCGGATTCGGATTAATGGGAGTATATGCAGGTGTTGTTATTGGAAGTTTAGTAGGTAGCATATTAGGTTATAGCTGGGGAAGACTATTTGTTAGTAAAACTAAAAAGAGATTTGCTCGTAAAGCATGATTTCATAAAATATTAAATAAAAGAACAGATATTTGAATAATACAATATCTTTTCTAACTCTTTTTTTAAAAATTTAAATAATATTTCTCTTATATATTATATATAAGGTGAATTTATGAAAATTGTAGTTGCAATTGGTGGATCTATACTCTTACAAGATTATGATTACAAACGTTTTGAAGAATATAGTAACATTTTAAAAACTTATTGTGAAGAACATGAATTATTTGTTGTAGTAGGTGGAGGAAAACCAGCTAGAAACTATATTAGTATTGTTCGTGACTTAAATGCTGGTGAAGGTATTTGTGATGATATTGGTATTGAAGTAACTAGAATCAATGCAAAAGTACTTACAATAGCTTTAGGAGATTATGCTTATCAAAGAATACCACATAACTTCCAAGAAGCTTTAGAATTTTCAGCAACAGGAAAAATTGTAGTTATGGGTGGAACTGAACCTGCACATAGTACTGATGCAGTTTCTTCAATCTTAGCAGAATATGTTAAAGCAGATTTACTTATTAACTTAACCTCTGTTGATGGAATGTATACTAAAGACCCTAATAAGTTTGATGATGCGGAATTAATTAGTGAAATTACTGCTAGTGAAATGTTAGATTTTATTAGTGGAAAAGATGTGAGCGCAGGAACTTATGAGTTCTTTGACAGTACCGCTGTTCAAATTATTAAAAGATCCTCATTAAAAACAATTATAGCAAATGGAAATAATCCAGAAAACTTAATTAAAGCTATAAATGGTGAAAAAGTAGGAACAGAAGTAATCACAGATTAGGTGAAATAGTGGATAATCTTATTGATATTGGTTTAAACTTAATGCATAAATCATTTAAAGATAAAGAAAAAATTATGAATGATGCAGCAGAAGTTGGTGTAAAACAAGCCATAATTACTGGAACCAATATCCAATCAAGCCAATTAGCTAGCGAATATGCGAATAAATTCCCTGGAGTTTTATATTCAACTTCTGGAGTTCATCCACATGATGCAAAAACTTGTGATGAAAACACAATAGCTATTTTAGAAAAAATAGCATCAAATAATTGTGTAGTTGCTATTGGTGAATGTGGACTTGATTATAATAGAAATTTCTCTCCACAAGATGTTCAAAGAGAATGGTTTGAAAAACAAATCGAATTAGCTGAAAAATTAGATATGCCTTTATTTTTACATGAAAGAGAAGCACACGAAGATTTATATCAAATTCTTTCATCATATGACATAGCTAAAAAAGCTGTAGTTCATTGTTTTACAGGAACTAAAAAAGAAACTGAAAACTATATTGATTTAGGATGTTATATTGGAGTAACTGGTTGGATTTGTGATATGAAAAGAGGAAAAGATTTACAAGAAGCAGTACAAGTTATTCCTCCTGAAAAATTAATGATTGAAACTGATGCTCCCTTTTTAATACCTAAAAACTTTGATAAAAAACCTAAAAAGAATAGAAATGAGCCAAAATATTTACCCCATATTCTAAAAACAATTGCACATTATAAAAACGATTGTGACGCTGAGCAACTTGCTATTAGCGTTACTAAAACAACAAAAGAATTTTTCAAAATATAAATAAATGGTGATAATATGGCAGTAGAACCACATAAACATTGTCCAATTTGCGGAAGCCCAATACCTTTAAATGAAAGAGTATGCTCCCCAGATTGTGAAACTGTATTAAAAAACAGAATAGCACAACAAAGAAAAAGTAGAATAATTTTATGGGTAGTAATTGCAATCTTTGTAATACTCGTATTACTTAAAATACTTAAAGTTTGGTGATTAAATGATTATATCTTCTACAAGTACTCTTGAAAATAAGAATATTATTAAATACCATGGAATTGTAACTGGAGAATCATTAA
>JAKSUH010000088.1 GCA_024413395.1 archaeon | reverse complement strand
AATAATTAGTTCGATTATAATACTAAAATATAAATCAATTATATTGAAATGATTAATTTTAAAATAAATAAAAAAAGGAAATGATTAAAATGAATTAATCATTTATTCTTCAGATGCACCACGAGTACGGGTTGCAAATTCTTCATTTAAAGCATAGAAAATTTCTCTGGAATCTCCTGCTAATTTAACTTTTGCTAAGATTTCCATTGCATTTTCTTCTTCTTCAACTTGTTCTTCAACAAACCATTGTAAGAAATTATTAGTTGCATGATCTTTTTCAGAAATAGCTAAATCCACTAAATCATTAATAAGACCTGTAACAGTTTGTTCATGAGATAATACATGTTCAAATGCAGCAAGTGGAGAATCCCATTCAATTTGAGGTTTTTCAATAGCTTCTAAAGTTACTTTAGCTCCTCTTCTAATAATATAATCATAGAATTTCATTCCATGTTCTAATTCTTCTTCTGCTTGAACTCTCATCCAATTAGCAAAACCATATAAGTCAGTATCTTCGAAGTATGTTGCCATAGATAAATATAAATATCCTGAGTATACTTCTGCATTTAATTGTGCATTTAATGCTTTTTCCATATTTTCTGATACCATAATTTCACCTTATTTTAGTTAATTAATTAATATAAATGTTTCGTATATTATAAAACAAATTATTTATTTCGAATAATATAACTTTTGAAAAATTCTTCAAATTCTTCATCTTCAAATGGTTCTGGAATATCATATGAATTATTCTTTAATATATTTGAACAGAGGGTTGAATATTCCATAGCTTCATCACTTTCAGGGTACTTTTCTACAACAGTTTTTGCATCTAATTCACTTTGTTGAATTAATTCACTTCTGTTAATAGTACCTAGTATATGGGTACCAATTTTTTCTGCAAAGTCTGCAACAATTTTATCTTCATTAGCAATACCTTTACAATTTAACACTATTCCAGATAATTTACCTTTAAGTTTTTTAATACCTTTAACAATATTATTTGCAGCATATAAAGACATATATTCTCCTGAAGTTACAATTAAAACTTCATCAGCATATTTTTCCCTTAAAGGAACAGAAAAACCACCACAAACAACATCTCCAAGAACATCATAAATAACAATATCTAACTCTTTATCAAATACACCTAATTTTTCAAGAGTTTTCATAGCTACAATTACACCACGACCAGCACATCCAACACCTGGTTCAGGTCCACCACTCTCTACACAAAGAATATCATTAAAACCTTTATAAACTAAATCTTCTTCAGAGGGTGAACGATTATCTTTAATAGTATTAACTACTGTAGGAATTCTACCTCCACATAAAGTACGAGTAGTATCAGCTTTAGAATCACAACCAATAACTAAACAGTTTAAATCCTCTTTAGAGAAATTAGCAGCTATATTAGCAACAGTAGTACTTTTTCCAATTCCTCCTTTACCATAAATAGCTATTTTTTTAATCATTATCATCACTTCTTTCAATTAATTTATAAACAAAGTCACTTTCTCTTAATTTAGTATCAATAGCAATAGCCACATTAGAATCTTTAGGAGCTTCTTTAATAGATTCACCATTTATTTGCATAGAATCAATAATATGATTAATAGAACCTGTTGTTGGACCTTGAATAAGGATTTCATCTCCTAATTTTAAATTATCCCATATTCTAAGTTCTGCTACTTGAATTTTATTATAATAATTAACAACTTTACCTATATCTTTCTTAATATATTTTGATTGATTATCCTCAGATATTTCAAAAGGCTGAGCAAAATAAAAACCAGTATCAAATCCTCGATTAAAAACTTTGGATAAATTATCTACCCATTGAGGATTTAATTTGTAATTAATAGGGTCATTTTCAAAAGAATCAATAGCTTGTCTATAAGAATTAACTGCATAAGCAGCATAATCAGCACTTCTAGAACGTCCTTCAATTTTAAAAGCATCAACATTAGAATCCATTAATTCAGGAATATGTTCAATCAAACACAAATCTTTAGGAGAAAAGAAATTTGTTCTATATGTATCATCATAGCTTTTATTTATTAAAAAGGATTCATCACTACATTCAGAGAAGTTAATAACAGAATCTTCTTCATCTTCTTCAAATGATAGATTCCACATTTTACGACAAGGTTGAAGACAATCACCACAATTTGCACTACGGCCATATAAACCATAACTTAAGAAACATCGTCCTGATATAGCCATACACATTGCACCATGAATAAAAATCTCAGTTTCAATAGGAGATTTAGATGCAATTTCTTTAATTTGATCTAATTTAAGTTCTCTTGATAATATTGCTCTTGTAACACCTAATTTTTTTAATGTTTTAAGTGTAAAAGAGTTTGAAGTATTTTCTTGAACACTAATATGTGCTTCAAGACCAGTGAAAGTTACTTCTTCTACAAGACCAATATCTGAGAGAATAATACCATCAACTTCTGCTGAAGCTATATCTGGAATCTGTTTAGACAAATTTAATGTGTCTTCTTCTTTTAAAATAATGTTACTACATACATATACACGAGCATCATATTCATTAGCTATTTTAGAAACATCTGACAATTCATCTAATCTGAAATTATTTGCATTAGCCCGCATATTATAATCATCAAGACCAATATATACAGCATCTGCACCATTTTCTAAAACTGCACGTAATGATATAAAATTACCTGCAGGAGCTAATAATTCAACCATATTTACTCATAATGTTTTGTAATAACTCTGTGCTTCAAGAGATTCAGGAATTTTAGTAGGATATTCTTCAGTAACACAGCCAGTACATAAATCTTCACCAGGAAGACCAATAGCTTCTATTAATTTTTCTAATGTGATATATCCTAAAGTATTAATATCCAATATTTGTCTAATCTCTTCTACTGAATTATTTGCAGCTATTAATTCATCTTTAGTTGCCATAGCTACTCCATAATAACAAGGAGAAATTACAGGAGGACAACCGATTAATAAATGAATTTCAGCAGGTTCATATTGTTTTAAAACTTCTAATAATTTAATTGAAGTAGTTCCACGAACAATACTGTCATCAATAAGAACTATCTTTTTACCTTTTAAATTACTTTCAATTGGATTGAGTTTTAACTTTACAGCTAATTCTCTTTCTTCTTGAGTAGGCATAATAAATGTTCTTCCAACATATCTATTTTTAATTAATCCTTCCATATATGGAATTCCACTAGCTTGTGAATATCCGATAGCTGCTGGAATAGATGAATCAGGAACAGCCATAACTACATCAGCATCAACAGGATATAATTCACGTAAAGCTTTACCAATATTTAATCTTGCATCATAAGTATTAATACCATCAATAACACTGTCAGGTCTTGCAAAATAAACATATTCAAACATACAATGGGATACTTTACATTTTCCTGCTTCTTCTAACATATATGATTTAATTCCACAATCTTCAAAGTATACAACTTCACCAGGAACAATATCACGAATGAAATTAGCACCTAATAAATCGAAAGCTACAGTTTCACTTGCAATAATAAAACTTCCATCTTTTTCAGCAATAGCAAGAGGTTTCATTCCAGCTGGATCACGAACAGCATAAACTTCTGAATTAATTAAAAGAGTTAATGAATATGCTCCTTCAATTAGTTTACATACTTCATTAATAGCTTCTAATGTTTCAAGACCATTATCAACTAATTCTTTTTTAAGTAAATAACATACGATTTCACTATCTGATTTAAAAACAAATCCTTCTTCAGTTAATTCTTTTTTCAAAGCTTCTGAATTTACAATATCTCCATTATGAGCTGTTGCAATAAAACCATTACCATAATCAATTACAAATGGTTGAGAATTTATTAATTTAGATTGACCAGTAGTAGAATATCTTACATGTCCAATACCAGTAGGTCCAGATAAATCTTCTAATATTTCACTATTGAAAACATCTGCTACATATCCCATTCCGATATGATGTCTAAGTCCGTTAACATTATCTGCAGTTGCAATACCTGCAGATTCTTGCCCCCTATGTTGAAGAGCAAATAAACTATAATAGATAGATGAAGAAACATTCCTATCATTATGTATAGAATGAATTCCAACTACTCCACATTTATCTTCCACTTTTTAAACTCCTTCATTTTTTTAATCCCAAAAGTTTTCAAAGGCATTAGAAATGTCATTGTTTACACTTTTAGGTTCTTCTTCTTTATAAGAATTAAATTCGTCTTTTAAATCATCTTCATTTTCTTCTACGAAAATTAAAGCTGTTTTAATAATTTTTAACCAATCAATAGCTAATTGCTTAGATTGAGCACCAATAAGACCTTGACCTACTATTATATTGTCAGGTCTAATTTTTCACTGGCTATAATAATTTTTTCTTCATTTACTAAAGTTTCTCCAAAAGATTCTAGCCATAAATCTTGAAGAGAATAAATTTCTAGGATATCTTTAGAGTAAATATCTTCATATCTTGATTTAAATGTTGAAAAATCTGCCTTTAAATTATCAATTGTATTATTTAATGTATTAATAGTATCAGTTTGAGTGATATTTTCATGACTAAGTACATTATTTTCTTCTTTTAATTGTTCAAATTCTTCTAAAAGTTTATCATATTTAATATATGCTTCATCAAGTTTATTTTGAAGTGTATGAATGTTAATGATATTTAAAGAATAAGACAAACCTGATTTTATAATTGAATTAAATATTTCACTTTTAGCTAATTCTGAATCAATTGATTCATCTTCAATGATAATATTATTATAATCAAAAAGACCAATATGATTGAAATCTGTTTTTAATTCATTATAAATTAAATTAAAGTTTTCATCTTGACCATATCCACCAACTAATATAATATCTCCACCTAATGCTACTTTACGAGCAATATCAATATCATTAGTTGGAATAATTGAAGTAATTATAATATTATAATCTTCTTCTAAGTCTAATTGATTTATTGATTTAGAAACTACTTCAGCAACATTTGTTCCTGAAACAATTATTCTAACATCAACTTTAGGCGTATTAATCACCATGTTTAAACTCCATTAATTTTTTGATGCCATTTCCATGCAGATTCTACAATTTTTTCTAAATCATATTTAGGAACCCATCCGAGTTCTTTTTCGATTTTAGAAGGGTCTGCAATTAAAACAGCAGGATCTCCTTTTCTTCTTTCATCTTCAATTACTTGGAAACTACATCCAGTAACTTTTTTACACATTTCTATTACTTCACGTACAGAAAATCCTTGACCATTTCCTAAATTAAAGGTATTAGATTTATCATTTTCACATAAATATTCATAAGCAAGAACATGAGCTCTAGCTAAATCTTCAACATGAATATAATCTCTAATACATGTACCATCAGGAGTATCATAATCAGTTCCATAAATAGAAATGTCATCACGAATTCCAGCAGCTGCATCTAAAACTAATGGAATTAAGTGAGTTTCAGGGTCATGTAACTCTCCTATTTGAGAGTCAAAATCAGCACCTGCTGCATTAAAATATCTCAATGAAACATATTTAAACTCATCTTTATCAGCTTCACGTTGCAATGCTTTCTCAGTGATAAATTTAGATTGACCATAAGGATTAATAGGTTTTAATTTTTGATCTTCATTAATTGGTATTTGTTCTGAATCTCCATAAACTGCTGCAGTTGAAGAGAAAATAAATTTATCTACATTAAATTCACGACAACATTTTAAAAGATTTAATGTATTTTTAAAATTATTTTTAAGATACATTTGAGGATATTCAACTGATTCTGCAACAGAAGAAAATGCTGCAAAATGGATTACACCATCAATATCGTAATCTTCAAAAACTTTTCTTAATTCAGAGCTACCTGTATCACATTCTACAAATTCACCCCATTTAACAAAAGATTCAAATCCTTTAATTAAATTATCAACTACTACAGTATCATAACCTGATTGGTTTAATATTTTATTAGTTTGAGAACCAATATAACCTGCTCCACCTGTAATAAGAATCAAAATATCACCTTAAATTAATTT
>JAKSUH010000087.1 GCA_024413395.1 archaeon | reverse complement strand
CTTTACTTTTACCTTCAACAATAGACATTGCTCTTGCAATCATCAATTTTAAACTTGAAGATTGTGCTGAAAAACCAAATTTCTTATAAGCATAATCAATATATTCTAAATCTATTTCTGGAAGAACAATTTCAGCACCAAAAGTAAGTGCAGCTTTTTCAATTTCTTTTTGAATTCCACTGTATTCTGTTCCACAGGAAACTAATGCAATTTTAACCATTATTCTTCCTCCTTATCTTCTTTAAGTGAATCTAAAAATTCATTAATTTCATTTACCATATTAAATGTTTCAGCTCTGTTAGTTGGATAAGTAATTTCTAAAACTGGAATATCTTTACTTCTTAAATAGAAAATTGATAATTCGTTAGTTCTTGCACAACCAACACAACCAAATCCAAATGGAGCCCCATCAACAATAATAGCTGCTTCAGCTTCGTCGATAAGAGGTCCTATTATAAACATTCTACCTCTAACACCAGAAGGAACTTCAATAGCTGCGTATTTAAGTCCTGCAATAGGGTCGTCTTCTGTAATATTCATTGGTGGAGAATCAATCTCCAGGTCTTTTATTTTTTTCCTCATTTGTTTTTGAAGAGATAAAGGAGTTAATCCTTTTCTTTCAATTAAATCAGCTAGTACTAATGAGTTTGGAGGATAAATAGCTACTTTTACCATGATTTCACCTCATTCCTTATTTATATAATCATTAACAGTTTCTACAAAATCATCAACATCCACAGGAGTTTTAGGATGTATTATAACTTTTTCAGGTTTTTCTAATGCATCTGCAACATCACCTAAAATTTGGAATTCCTTTTCCATTTGGTGGAATCCTTCTCTAGGACCAAATCTATGTCCTCTACATCTTCTAGGATCACCCGGAGCAAATCCTCTATCTTTAGTAAATATATGATAAGAATCTAATTTCCTAATTTCAGTAATTGCTTTTAAAACGTCTTCTTTTTGACCGCTAACCATAGCACCATAACAGGTGTGTTTAATAGTAAGAGGTAAACCTAACATATGCATTTCATGAACGATTTCTCCTTCACTTACTTTTGCATTAGGCCCTACAAAAATCATACGATTAACTACATTAGGGTCCATATCTTCTTTACCAAGCTCAGGACTCATACATAAGTTCTGTGACATATAAAACCTCTCCTTCTTTTAATTTTTCTAATATATCAAAATCAATATCAGTTTTTCCAATAATATTTGTAGCATTAAAAGCATCTGCAGTTGGTCCAAATTCAGTATTATCTTCAAATCTAATACCAATTAAACCAACATTTATAGAAGCCATATTTGTAATACCTATTTCACCAGCAAGTACTTTTCCCTCAGGTGAGTTTTCAGGAATAATATTTTTAGCAGCCTTTTTATCTCCTTCAAACATTACCATTTTCATACCCGGGAATGCAAAATGCACTTTTAAAGAACCAATAGGATTTTCAAGAAGACCAGTTAATTTTTTAAAGTACCAAGTGGATCTTGGAGCACTATCAGTAAATTCAATAGCACAAAGATTTTCTTTTTTAATTCCTTTAGTAGTGAGTTTACCACATTTAAGAATATCCATTGTATGTAATGGTTCTTGTTCTACAATTAATGCATCATCATCTTCAATGCCAGTTCTAATATGCTCAATACCTAAAGGTTCTAATAAC
The DNA here is from genome assembly GCA_024413395.1 of archaeon. GTDB lineage: Archaea > Methanobacteriota > Methanobacteria > Methanobacteriales > Methanobacteriaceae > Methanocatella. The sequence goes on along the minus strand of JAKSUH010000087.1, from coordinate 4,398 downwards.
TTACTAGCTTCAGCTTGAGTCATATTTAGAGCCATAATTCTTGTTTGTTCAGATTTAATGGTAATGTAATCATCTTTACGAGCAATATCAAGAATTTCCATACCTTTATTAATTTGACCAACATTAGTATGAGTTGGTGCTAAAACTCTATTTTCACGGTAAATATAAAGTCTTCCAACACCAGTACCATCATTTCTAACAGTGACTGCACCTTTATTCCTAGCTAAAACTTCTTCTTTAGGTTTTGAAAATCCTTCTAAAGCATAAAAACCTAAAAATGAATTAGATTCAAAATCTACTTTAATTTTACCTTGTTGAATAATAGAGAATAAATGTTCTACACACATTGGAGAATTATCATTAATATCTAATGAAACATATGTGAATAATTCATTACCTTCTTCTATAACAGTATTTAAATCTGAAACTACACTACGATCAGTAATAGTATCTCTTTCTACTATAGGTTCAATAGCAGTAATTGTATCTGTTTCTGTTAATTTATCTAAAGTCTTGTTACCACCTATAATTTTAGCAAAAACACCTTTATTATATGGAGGAACTGCATAAACATTAGATACATTTTCTTTTAAAAATATTAAGTGAGTAGATTCATTTGAGAAACCAGATAAACTTAAAAGAACATCCCCTTCAAAATACTGGAATTCATCAGATGAAGGTTCTAAATCAGTTACAATCGGACCTATAGCAACTTCATTAGTTGTAGACCACCTAACATGTAAATCTAATAATTCTTCATATTGATTTTTCCAAATATCAATTAAAGGACGGGTTTCTTCAGATTCAATTAATTCAATAATTATAGACCCTTGTGTAGTTTTAATTTTAAATTTACTAACATCCTTTTCAAGCATTTGTTGGCCTTTTGTAAGACAAACAATACAGCCAGAAGTATATGGAGAGTTAGTACTGTCTATAACTTCTTGAATAGTAGAACCATCATCTACCTCAACCTCAACTCCATTTACTTTAATTAACATAAAATCTCCTATAAATCTTTTATATTAATTTATATATATGGATTTGAATATAAAAATAGTTTTGTATTTAACTAACTACTTTTGAAAACATGATTATTTTTTTGATTAAAAAGTTCAAATTGTTCATCATTATATGTGACAAATAAAGATTTTTCAGCGATAATTTCCCCTACAACATTTGCCTCAATTGAATACTCTTTCAAATAGCCAATTATTTTATCACAGTTTTCTTCTTTAGCAGTAAAAACAAAACCAGAACCAGGATAAGATTTAAGCCAATTATTCCAAGGTATTTCATTATTTATTGGAATATCTTCTAAATTAACAATAGCTCCAACACCAGAAGCTTCTAAAAGCATTTCTAAAGTTCCTAATATACCAGGATTACTGATATCTTTACCTGCTTTAACTAAATCATTTTCTGCTAAATATTGAACTGCAGTTATTTGATTTTGAACCAATTTTGAATCTTTATCATAAGTAGTATCCCAATTTAAAGCAAACATTTCATGAGGTTTGCCATCTAAATCAATAGCTACGATAACTTTTTCACCTACTTTAGCATCAAAACTAGTGATTAATTTATCTTTTTGAGCTATTCCTACAATTGCAACACCAACAGAATCATTTTCAGCATCAGGATGTAGATGTCCTCCAACCATAGGCACATTGAATTTTAAACAACCATCTTTAATTCCTCTTAGCAAGTCTTCATAAATTTCTTCATGATGAATAGACATTATATTAACCATAGCAATAGGTTTAGCACCCATAGCTGCAATATCATTAACATTTACAAGAACAGAACAATAACCTGCCCAGTAAGGATTAACATTCATTATTTGGCCCCAAATGCCATCAGCAGCAATTAATATAGCTTGATTATTTCCAATATCAATAGCTGATGCATCATCACCAATGTCTATTATTACATCCCCTGAAACATTATAAGCTTCACTTAACAAGTCTATAACCTTTCCAATAGAATTTTTACGAGTTACTCCTTCAAATTCTTGTAATTCTTTCATCAATGCTTTAAAATCCACAAAAACGACTCCTAAATTTCATTTACTTTAAATTTACAATTAGTATTATTTATTATTTTAATTATTTCTTCTTTAAGTTGATTTTTATTAATTTCTAAATAATCATTATTATTAAATATAATTTTAAAGATTTCATTACCAATAACATCATCAAATCCACTTTCAACTTGGAAAACTATTGAACCATGAGTTTTAAATCCACTTTCAACAACTTTATCTAAATCCCCATCAGTTATACCTATTATAGGAGTATTAAATCTATATAAGATATCAGAAGCAATTAAAGTGGTGTCATCACCAATAGTTACTACTAAATCTGCATCTTTATAAGAATAAACATCACATCCTGCATGATCTAAGAAAGCTACTTTGAAATCATCATTATTTTCCTTTTTTAATACTCTTGGAGTTACATTAGCCTTTCTTAATAATCCTGTTTTCACAATACATGTATTTAAATCAATATGAGATAATTTTTCAACCCCATGTTCTTTTATAATTCCACCTTCAATATCTACAATAATACCCTCTCTAGCTACTAATGTAATTTTATCACTTGTGGATTTACCTATAACAATATTATTCACGAGAATATTTTCTCCTGGAGAAACACCATGGATTGTTCTTCTTGTTTGATTAAATTCATCTTCTTTAATATGTTTTTCATAAATTTGACTTGGAGAAATAATTCTTAAATTTAATTTTTTAGCTATTTCATCAGATAAACCTTGATTTAAATTATTCCAATTAATTACAGTTCCATCATCTTCACCAGGTCGTTCAATTTGAATAACAGGAATATTATTTTCTTTAATTTTATCTTTAAAATGTGTGTAAACTTTATAACCAAACACTTGCCCTGTAACATCAGATTTACCATAATTTAAAAGAAAAATTACATCTACTTCTCTTTCATAGAATAATTTTAAAGAATCGCTAGGAAATCTTTTATGAGTAATATCAATAATATTTTCAAGAGAATTATCAATTACTGCAGTTCTACCCATTGTTCCGCCTAAAATAGCTTCAACTTCACCATAATTTTTAATTAAATTAATTAAATTTAAAGCATATCCGGAATCAATTATATTAGGTCCATGAACTACAATCCCACATTTCATAATTTAATCCTCTTTTTAAATACTTTAGATCCACATATTTCACAATCTTCAAAAGGATAGTTTTCATCAAACTCTTTTTTACAGCCTTCACAAACTTTTTTCCAATTGTAAACACCTTTAATTCCTTCAGTAATGATATTTTCAAAACGAATATTTAATATTTTTAAAACATTTGGAATGGAATAATCGTCTGAAATAAGTTTAACATCTTTTCCTTTATCTATTGCTTGTAATGCAAGAGCTATTAATTTTTTATCAGGACCGGATAAACGTAATATATCTCCAGAATCAGAAATAGTTTTTTCTAGGTGTAACATATACTCTTCTTCAACATCACAAATTGTTAATTTCCCATCTTCAATAGCTAAATCTAAAATTAATTTTGATTGAAAATCCTTAATTTCTTCAGTAATCTCCGGAACAGTTAAATTGTACTTATCTTCTAATTTAAAACCATTGATAAAAGCAGATGCATCCAATACATTATATGTTACCATGATTTAATTTTTGATTTAAGTAATTATTAAATTTATATATTTTTAAAATTAAATTACTTTCCCATACAGTACTCAGGACTAACAAATATGTCATCTTGGTACCATTTTACATCATATTTAATGTGTATCGAGTAACTTTCATGTGTAACTTCTAAATGATAACGTCCACATAGTTCATTTGTGTAAAGAACACAATACCCCTTAGAATTAGTCATTTGAGAATCAGCTGTACATCTATCGTTCCATTTATAAAAATCACAATATACATCCTCTATAGGATGTTCAAATTTATGAGTTGTTTTATTGTAATGTTCATATAGATGTACTGTAACCATACCAAAAATATTAGATGAATTGTCATTTGTATGAGTATTAGTTAATGGGTTAGCAGCAGAACATAAACCTATGCAACAACAAGTAACTGCTAAAATAATTATTAATAAAAAATATTTATTGAATTTCATTATAATCTCCTCGATTTAATTATTTAAAAAAATAGTTTTTAAAAGAATAAGGAATTTTTATTATATGTAATAAAAAAAGATTATACAATAAAAATTTACTAATAAAAATTAAAATAAATATTTTAAATATAATAATGACATTATTAAAGTTTCCATAAAAAGCACCTCCATTAGACAAATCATTTGATATTTTAAAGAAAATTACTTACTTATACAGTACTCAGGACTGATAACTTTATCGTCTTGATACCACCTTATACAACAACAAG
>JAKSUH010000086.1 GCA_024413395.1 archaeon | reverse complement strand
GATTTAACTGGACAAATGATTACTCAAGGAACTACTCCAAGAAGATTAACTGATTTAATCGGTTCTTTATGTGATTTAACTAGTGGTTCTGGAGATAAAGGAACACCTGTTATCTTCATCCAAGGATACTTCGATAATTTATCAAATGAATAAATTATCCACATCTCCTTTTTTTCTTTTTTTATTAATTTTTAACAAAATAGCTTTTCTAATTTTTTATAGTTCTACCTAATTGCTTTATATTTTTTATGAAAATTTTTTGAAAGAATTAATTAAAAAGAAAATATGATGCAGAATTTATTATAAAAAAGTAGAAAGTATAAAAATAATTTAACCTTTATTAAATTAAATGATAGGAAAATTATTTCCGAAATATAGCTAAAACTCTTTTTCAATTGAAATTGTTACAGGTCCATCATTAACTAATTTGACTTCCATATAATCACCAAAAGATCCTGTTTCAACATTAATATTTTCAGAACATTTTTCACAGAAATAGTTATACAACAATTCAGCATCTTTAAAATTCATAGCTTTATGAAAAGAAGGTCTGTGTTTTTTATGAGAACTATATAATGTAAATTGAGAGATTAATAATAATTCACCAACAACATCTTGAACAGACCTATTCATTTTTCCTTCATCATCTTTAAAAATTCTCATCTTTAATAATTTATTTACTAAATAATCAGCTTCTTGTTCAGAGTCAGTGTCTTTTATTCCAATTAAAACCATAAGCCCTTTACCTATTTGACCTACAATTTTATTATCAACTTCAACACTAGCTTGTGAAACTCTTTGAATAATCAATTTCATAGAAATTAATTTAAATTTAATACTAATTAAAAATAGCTATAAAATTTTTAAAGAATAGAATTCACACGATCACCTACAATGCCAACAGTAAAATTACTACCGTCAGCATCATATTTAGTCATATTACTATTTTCAATAGTATTAGGATGTTCTAAAATAGTAATAACATTAGTATTCTCCGCAAAAGAACAAATGATTTTAATAGTATGTTCACTTGGACTTAAATTAAGTAAATCTAAATTAATATAACCTTCTGAATCAGGCTGACGAACATCATAAACTTGACCATCAATCATAAACAATACATACTCATCTGTTATAGGGTTAAGTTTACTATCCACTAGTCTAACAGTATAATTATCCTCATCACCATAATACTTAGTCATATCACTACTTTGAATAACAGATTTATGACTTGAAATTGTAATTTTATTAGTTACAGATGCATCATTAAAAGAAGTATTGACTATATAGTCTCCAGGTAATAAATCAATAGGTAATTTAAAACTAGCATAACCATCATCGTTACTAATAGCAGAATAAGTTTCACCATTTATAGTAAAACTAACATTTGCATTTGGTAACGGAACCTTATGAACATCTAATATTCGAACAGTGAAATTACCATCCTCATAGTACTCTTTAGTCATATTACTACTTTCAATATTAGTATTGTTCAAAATAGTAATTTTATTAGTTACTGATACTCCCTTAAAAGTAGTAGTGATATCATGTTCACCTGGACTTAAATTTGATAAGTATATATTAGCATATCCTTCATCGTTAGTATAATAAGTTCCTCTATCAACACTAAAACTAACATCCTCAAAAGGTTTAGGATTACCATGATTATCTACTATCCTAGCCTTAAACCAAAATGGTGAACCATAGTTCTCAGTCACATCATGACTCTCAATAACAAAATCATGTTCATAAACAGTAATTTTATTAGTAACAGACTTACCTAGACAAGTAGTAGTCATATTATGAGTACCTGGACTTAAACGAGGCAATTTTAAACTAGCATTTCCTTCTGAATCTGTAACACCATCATAAGTTAGTCCATCAATTTTAAATGCCGTAGGAGTATTTTCAATAGGAGAATTATCATATTTATCTATTACTTTAACAGAAAAATCGCTACCATCTCCAGAGACAACCTCTATATCTTTACTTTTAATAGCACAATCTTGTAAAATAGTTATTTGACATGAAGCACTGCAAGGTTCAATATCAGGTAACCAAAAAGGTTCATCGTACCCATCATATTTAAATAATAAAGTATGGTTTCCAGGAGTTAACTTTGGAATATCAAAACCTCCATAACATGTATTATCAAACCAAGAAATTATGTCTGGTAAAACTCCTAGAGTATTGTACGACCTCATTTGGAAATCATCATAATAGTTTCCATCAATATAAACTTTAACATAATCATACTCCATACTACATGGAAGATAATCTACATTACCAAGTACTGAACAATGTTCGCCTGGAAAAATAGCATCTTTGTGATTTAAATAAATTTGTAAACTTGAACTTGATGACCAAGATTGTAAACTTTCATTAGTATCTTGTAATGGTTTTAAAAGTACATTATCACCATAGGCATTATTATGTTGATTAGCACTAACAAAACCTATTGATAATCCAATAACCAATAATAAAAATAAAATTATAAATTTCTTATTTTCCAACATAGCCATTCCTCATTAGTTTAATTTAGATATAACATATTATAAACATTTGTTTAATTGTCTAAGCAACAATAAACTTAATATTATATCTTTATTTTTCCACTTCTTTTAGACATGAAATCTATAAAAATATTTAAAAAAAGAAGAAGGTAATGTTTAACCAATGCTCTAAAATATTTTTAAAAAGAAAAGTATGAGAAAATTTATTAAATATTAAGCAGCATTATACAAAAAACATAGCAGAAACACTAATAAAAAATATATTCATGCTTTAAACTTATACCCCGAACATACAGGCTTAACACTAGAAGAACTTCTTAAAGAAGTTGTAAAGAAATAGAAAAAAAGATAAAATAGATTAGAAAAATCTTAATCTATTAGTTTATTATTTGTAATACGGTCTCATTAGTTAATGTTGTATTTAAATTATTTGGCATGTTTTGTATTGGGTTTTTATCTCTATTAACATTTATATGACATACCTTTTCTATATAACCATGACCTGGAGTTATGTCATGTTAAAGTACAAGATAATTATCAAATTAATCTTAATGCAGATAATATAAATATGACAACTGGTGAAATTTCAATTAGTGGTACATTATTAAATAATAGTAAACCTTTATCAGATGCTACAATGACAGGATACGTTTCAGGTGTACAAGGTGTTAAAACCTTGAAAACTGATGTTAACGGACATTTTAGTTGTACCTTTTCTCTTAAAGAAATAGGTTCTTATAATGCTGTTTTTACATGACAGACATCATATTCATGGAATGATCCATGATAAGTCATATAGTAAAAAGTAACATTCATATCACTAGCTTCTTCAGGAGTAAAAGTGTAAACAAAATGTCCATTAGCATCAGTTGCACTGTTTCATAATGGTTATTAATTACAAAGTTAACAGTAGCATAAGGTACTGGTTGACCATTACATAATAATGAACCAACAATTGATGCAGGTTGACCTACTTTAGTAGAAACCTCAGAATCAACATTTAATTCATAATTGTTTTCTATTTTTACATGAGAATTAGTATTTGCAATATAACCATCATATGCTTGATATGCGAAATCAGTATAAGAATAACCATTATTTTCATTTTCAATGTATGTATAACTAAAATGTCCATTAGCATCAGTTTTAACAACTTGATGGTCACCATTATGTGTTACATTGATTAAAGCATTAGATATTGGTTTATTTCCTTTTGTTAAGATTCCATTAAATTTTACGGAATCCTCAGTTTTAACAATTTGTTTTTCAGGAGTTATTTTCAATATTGGTTTTTCATTAGTATTAATATTTATATCTTCATGATTAGAAGTAGGAGATATAGAAAAGTCCGCAATATATACTTTATTATTGTAATAAACATGTGCCCTACAGTCATATAACTCGAACGGCAAACCAAACCAATCTACTTCTCCAAATTGATCAGTATACTCATCTACAAGTACTTTATTATTCTTTTTATCAATAATTTTTACATGGACATTATCCCTATAGTACCCATCGATTTTAAAAGCTACAGAAACGTGTCCACCTAATTCCAAAGGATCATTTCCAAAAGGATTATTTTGTAATACATCTACATTAAAACAATTATCATCATTAAAATCAGTAGCACTAACTACACCTACTGAGACAATAACTGCTAAGACTAAAAAAATAAGCAAATATTTTCTATCCAAAAACATTTATTTTTCCCCTAAATATTATACCAAAATTCTTTATATATAAAAAACTTTAGTTAAGTATAAATATTTTAGATTAAAAACCAATATAAACCTTTCTTTACTTGTCTATACAATTAAATGAATATTATATTATAAATAAAGACTTATAAAACATTATTTAGTTGTTTAAGCAAGTAAATAAAAAATTCATTATATAAAATAAAATCCAAATTAAAAAAAGAGAAAAGGCACTGATTTTGAACCAATACTTCGGGAAAATAAAAGTAATGAAATAAAAAAAGTTTAAAAAAATAAATTGAAATAAGTGTGCTAAAGTAAAAAATATAAAAAATAGTACAAAAAATCGAATTTAAGATGTGATATTCAAAAGCCCTTGAATCGCAAGAGTTTCAAAGGCTTTAAAATTAAACACAATTGCACATTGATACAGGAGTCACCGTGTAAGCCTCTGGCATGGACCATAGGGACTGTGTTAGCAACTCACAAATCTAACTAGGGAATTGTACATCAACTGGAATACCCAGCCGTTCGCATTCTTGTGCCCTGTCATAAAACTTGCGTCGCTTCATGCCCATATCCAGTGCCACCTCATCAAATGCACCCCTATCTGTGCAAAACAAATTATAGGCTATCATAGCATCTTCTCCTATAATAATATCCGCATCGCCGTTTTCGATGCCTTCAAACAAGATATCTATTGTATCATCAAGTAGCATTGCACCTTCTGGATGCACTGTGTTTTTCAATGCGTCCTCAATTTCTTCTTCACTCTTTCCATCTTTTCTCATTCGGCTTCCTGTGCGAAAAAAATGTTAGTTGCAACATTTGCCGGTGAATACTGCATAAACTGTATGTCTGTTCCGTAATATTCATACGCCAGACACCGTGTGAATGTTATAACAGCTGCCTTCGTTGAAGCATGTGCCGCCTGGAATGGTAGAGGCACCAGACCTCCCATTGAAGCAGCATTGATAACATAACCTTTTCCAGCTTTTTCCATCATCGGAAGCACCTTAAGTGTCACCATCAGCACGCCCATATAATTAAGATCAGATAGCTTCCTGAAATCTTCAGGTGCTATATCAATGGTAGAGAATGTCATCGGCCTGCCAGCATTATTAAAGAGCATATCAATACGTCCGCTCCTCTCATATACCTCGTCTATTGCGGCTTCGACCTCTCCCTCTACCGAAATATCAACATGTTTTGAAAATACACGATTAGGGAATTCTTCACTCAAAACATCTCTTGCTTCCTCAAGCTTGAATGCATTGAAGTCAAAAAGCCACACCTCAGCAGCAGCATATTTCAGAAGTCTTTCCGCAATCGCGTAACCAAATCCCGATGCGGCACCAGTAACTATAACTTTTAAATCTTTGAACATGTCATGCATAGAAATACCTCCTTGTATTCTTTACAATTTTTTTCTACCAAATACTATTGTTTCTGCCCACTCTTAATATTCGACCTCGGGCTGTGCGTATTTCAAAAACGAAAGTGAAAAAATAATCTTTGCGAGAATCTTTATTAGACACAACCTAACAACAAAAAACTGGAAGAAGTTGAGCTGATCCCAGTGCATCATACCAAATACGCCATAGAAGAAAACTAACGTGAAAAGTAGCATAAGAATAAACCAACAGGCCGACAACAGATACGGGTTGTCGGGCAGTTTCCTAAAGAATGCGCTCGGCTTTATGTTGTCCGTTGGCAACTCACCTGCCTGTTTCGCTTCTATTGCTAGCTTTGTCACTGGAATGACCAACATGAAAAATACCATGACAGCATATATTAGCGCAGAAATAGGAATTGCTTCTTTTGTCATCGGAAATATGAAAAGCCATTTAGAACCATCGATATTAACCAAGATCCATACCAACCCTTGTACCTCCGAAAATAATTCCAACCACGAGATTTAATCCGAAATCCACCATCGCAGCATTGTACTCATCCTTCAATGTAGATATCGAAG
>JAKSUH010000085.1 GCA_024413395.1 archaeon | reverse complement strand
AATAAAAGCAAAAATACCTTTTTCTTTTAAAATATTCAAACCTTTTTCAAAGAAATATACATAAAGATCTGCAACTCCTGTAAATGTTTTATAATGTTCTTTTAAATAAGGTTTTAATTCTTTAATTTTTTCTTGTCTAACATAAGGAGGATTTCCTATAACAATGTCAAATCCAGGGTTTTCTCCTTTAAATATTTCAGAAAATTCTAATTCCCAAATGAAGAAAGGTTTAGATTCAGCATATTTAAATTCTCTAATTTCTTCAATTAATTCGCTTTTACCTAAATCTTTAAGATAAGTTTCAATGAAATTCCATTTTAATTCTTTAATTTCATTTTTAAGTTCTTCTTTTCTAAGTGGGCCACTTGTATTAAAGAATTCTCTCTTTTTAGATTCTAATTCATTAAAAGCTCTTTCTGTAGGAGTCATAGACAATCTTGTTTGCTCAGATCTAACAATTAAACTATCATCAAACAATTTAATATTATTATAACCATCAATTACAGAATTTCCACACATTATTTGATTATCTAAGTTAGGTAATGGTCTAATGTGTTTAATATCCTCTTCATCAACAATTAAAGATAACCAGAATCTTAATTTAGTCACATCAGTAGCAGAAAGCTCTAAATCAACACCATATAATGAATTTTCAATAGTTTCTCTTTTCAAATCATACATATTGACATCTTCAATATCATTAAGTAATCTGAGAATATAACGAGCTTTAACTATTTCATTCATCATACCAACGGGGAATGCTCCGGAACCTACAGCAGGATCTATAACCTTAACTTTCTTAAGAAGCATTTCTAATTCATCAGAATTGTCTTTAATTGAATCAGGTAATGGAATACGTGTAAATTGTTTACCCTTATATTTTTTACGTTCTTCATGAGCTCTAATAATAGAGTTAATTGCAGAATCTCCTTTAGTAATAAATACTCTTAAATCATCTTCAGAAAGTCCAGAATTAGTGTTTAAATAAGCAATAAGGTTCTCTTGACACATATAATGAACAATATGTCTTGGAGTATAAAATGCTCCTTTAGATTTTCTATCAGTAACTTCAAGAAGGTTTTCAAATACTTTACCTAACATTTCTGGATCTACCGCAACTTCCTTTTCTAAAGGTTCATCCTCTTTAACAGTGAAATTGAATTTATCAAAAGTATCAAGGATTTCTTTAAAAATAGAGTTTTCTAATATAACATCTGTTTTTACCCAATCATAATTATTAATTGGTTCAAATAATCCTCCATTAAGGAAAGGTACTTTATAATTAAATTTAGAATAATGACAATCAGCTACTTCTTCAGATAATCCTTCATAGAATAAGTGTTCTAATACATCATTGAAGAAATTATCTCCTCTTTCAATACATTCATCAAATATTTTTCTTAAGAAGTTTTTAGGTCCTGTTCCCCAGTCTGCATCTTCTTCTACACCTAACCATCCTTTTTTCTGTAAGAAATAGATAAATACTAATTGTCCCATAAGTTTTTTAGCAAAATCAGAAGATTTAATGTTACGATTATCAAATTCTTCACTTACAACATTATCATTTTCTTTAACTTCTCTTAAAGAATCTGCTAAATCTAAGAATAAACGTTTATATTCATTAAAGAATTCATCAGTAACATTTTCAATACTAAATGCTTCTTCAATTTCTTCTAAAAGAGGTTTTTCTTCTGAAATAAGAAGATTTAATAATTGTTTCTGACAAGTGTGATTTGGTTCGTTTGGCCCTACTAAAAATGAATGTCTTCTTGGAGAACTTAATTTCTCATGAAGTTTTCCATTTCTAAATTCAAAACCTCTTTTTACATAAGAAAATCTCCAATCATCATCAGTCTCTTCATGAAAAGCAACTAAAGCTGCACCCCTATAAGGAGGATTTTGCATAATTTGAGCTATTAAATTTCTTTGCATTGTTCTAGCTCTATCTCTTAAAGATTCTTTAGAGAGCTCTACAACATAAAATCCAATAACATCTCCAAAATCATCCTATAACTACCTAAAGAAAGAAGTTTATTAACATATTTTTTATATCCATTCTTAATAAAAGCAGTATTATCTTTAAATTCCATTACAGGAGTATTAAAAAGTTCAACTAAAAACTCTTCAAAATTATTCAAATCAAAAGAATTATGAAATGTTTTATCTAATAATTGAACAGCAGAGTTAACATCCATAATTTAACCCCCATAACAATATTCAGATAAAATCACTTCTTTAATTTTATCCTCATCTTCGTTATTATTAGAAGTATCTGTTTTTAAATCTTCATCACGAATATAATCTCTGAAAATGTTTTCAATTATTAAAATATCTGCAGGAGAACTAATACTCTTAACTTCATTTTTTAATTTAGCATTTAAATTCTTAGCTTGATTTTTAGTGATATGTCCTTGAGTTACTAATTCTCTTATTTTAACAAAATAATTAAGTTGATAACTTGTTAATAATTTTCTATTTTGTAATGTAGCATGAATAAAATTAAGTATTGATGATTCATTTCTAGTTATTTTTTTATCATTTTCAGGCTCATTAAGAGATTCTTCAAAAGCACTTAAATTTTTATGTAAGTACAAGTAATAATCTTCATTAAATGGAATTCCTTTTTCATCAGGCTTAGCTTTAAGTTCTCTAATTGCATCAAAGAAATCAATTTCAATAGTTTCATCTAATGTTGTTTTAAAGATTTTCTTAAAATCATTTAATCTCATTAAACTGATTAAAGCAGTGTTTTCTGATTTTCTACATACCCTAGCCTTTTTAGGAATATTTTCAATGATATTAAACAATTCATGGTCATTATCCCGTATATCTCTTATTAATTTAAGATAAAATAACTCTTCATCAACATATTCAAGAACTTCATCATCAATATCAGAAGTTAATTTATTAAATAAATCATGAGATTTAATTGGTTCATCAGTTAATAATTGAGAATCATTTCCTAATAATTCAATAAACATAGCAATTTTATTTTCTGCAGCTGCTTTAATCCCAATTGTTTCTTCAATTGGAGCAGTAGGGAAGAAATTATAAAGATAAATCTCATCAAATTTAGTATCTAATCTTTGTACACGACCTGCTCTTTGCATCATTTTAGTCGGATTCCAAGGGATATCAAAATTAATAATAGTATTAGATCTATGTAAGTTTACACCATGAGATAAAGTATCAGTAGTTACAAGTATTCTGTAATCATCTTTTCTTGATTCTTCAGATAGATTATCATCAAAATTATCTAATACAACCTGCATATCATTTCTAGAAGATTTTCCTGTAAAAATCTTAACTTTTTCAGTATATTCCTCTTTAATTAAATTAACAATATCAGTAGCAGTATCAATAAACTCTGTGAAGATAATTACTTTTTTATTTTTTAACTCACCTTTCAATAAATTAATTAATTCTCTTCTTTTAGGATAATCTTCAATAGATTGCCATCTTTCCTGAATATATTCTAATAGTCTTAAATCACTTTCTAAATCCCTTTCAAAAGCAGGTTTAAATTGACTTGCTTTATAAACTTTAATTTTACCTTTTTCAATTAATTCTTCAAACCTATCAACATCTTCATCTTCATTCATACTATAAATCATATTATAATCACGACTAGTATAGAACTCTCCTTTTTCTTTAAATGTTTTTATAGCTTTTCTATGGATTTGAATAGAGTTATCAATAGACTTTTTAAAAGCATAACTTCCACTTTCTAATCTTTTTATGAGTAATATTTTCATAAAATTACTAGTCATTCTTTGAGAATTAACATACATTGGATCAGGTTCAACTTGATATTCTTCTGCTAAAGGACGATATTTAGCATAATGTAAATGGTTATTAATTAATTCTAAAGTCTCATCAAATACTTCGTTAATATAATCATCAAAATGATAAAAAACAGCTCTAGGTTTTTGAACATCTGGGAATTTCATATTATTTCTTTTTAAATCCTCAGCATAATATTTAATAATACTATTTCTAGTTCTTCTTACCATCAAATATTGTAAAACATTCTCACGAATATCCTCAGAAATTTGTCTATTAACTTCAATATACTTCTCAGGATCTTTTTGTTTATCTACCATTTGTTGTTTTGCAGACAATTTTTTGAAATAAGCTTCCAAATTACGTACTTTTGGATTTGGAAGTTCTGAATTATGAGAAGGTCTAAAAAGTTTAATTAAACTTAATAAATCTGAAGGAGAATTATTGAATGGGGTTGCAGATATTAAAACAACTTTTTTATTTTTACAAATTTTAGCTAAATATTCATATCTTTTGGTATCTTCATTACGGAACTCATGAGCTTCATCAATAATAACATTAGTATATTCATTAGAATTATAATTTTTTAAGATTTTTTCTAAGTTTCCTTTAGATTCCACGATGGATTTTACTTCAAAATCACGTAAAACTCTTTTCCAACCTCCAGGATTGTGTTCTGAAGTTAATGCAGGAGGTGCAATAACAAGTGTTGTTCCTTTAAGTTGTTGAGCAAGTAAAGCACCCATATAAGTTTTTCCAAGCCCTACAACATCAGATAAGAACACTCCACCATATTTTTGTATTTTTTCATATGCATCTAAAACTGCATCTTTTTGATAGTCCAAATACTTAAAATTAGGTGGGAAATACTCTACTTCCATCTCCTTTTTGTCATTCCATATTTTATCATAAAGGAATTCATAAATAAATTTTAAATATAATTGATAAGGAGTAATATCTTCTCTTAACCATGTTCTTTTGTTTAAAGTATTAATGAAATCTTCTGTTAATGGTTCTGATTGATTCCAAAGCTCTTCAAATTTATCTTTAGCAAAGAAATAATCAGAATCTCTTCTTAACTCTACATTAAATTCAAGATTTCTTTCTAAACCTGGTTGAGTAAAATTACTTGATCCAGTTATTACTCTTCCAGTATCTTTATCATCTTCTGGAAAAGACATAATATATAATTTTGAGTGAGTTTTTCTTTCTTTATATGCTTTTATTTCAAGTTTACCTGAAGTTAACCATTCTACAAATGTCCTAGCACCTTTTTCTACTTCTAAAGTATCTTTACAATTATCCATTTCTTTAATTATATCTTCATTAAACTGTTTTTTAAATTCTGAAGTAGAAATTAATTTTTGTTGTGAATTTTCTATTAATTGGAATGTTTGAGAATCTATTCCCATTCCAACAAGAATTCTAATTTTTTTAGTATTTTCTAAACTTTTTTGAAGTTTATAAAAACCACTTACATAAAAATAACCAACTAAACAATCAAATAACTCTGTATCTTTTAAAAGAGTATTAAATCTATCAACTAATGTATTTCCAGGTTCATTTGTAAAAAAAGAAGTATCTTGATACATATTCATAGTATAACCTCACCAATAAATATTAATATATATCTTAAACTAAATATATTTTTTTAATAAAACAATATCAAATTATTAATTTAGAAATATTCTTGATTAAGTTTATAAAAAATCATATAATTTAATCTATAAATAAAGTGATTAATTAAAAAAAGAATCTAAAGATTTTTGACCTTTATTTTCATCAAATGGGAAAAACAATTTATTCCATTCTTCTTCATCAGTAGGTGTTGCTAAAATTAAAATTTTACGAGGCCTAGTAATTGCAACATAAACATTACGTAATTCTTCTTTAAATATATTTTTATTTAAAAAATCATTAATACGAGACTTATATCCTGATTTTAAAATTAAAAGAACAGCATCAAAAGTTTTTCCCTTAACCTTATGAATTGTACTTAGATTATATAAATTATTAGGAGTTTCAGAATCAAATAAATCATCAATTAAAATATCTCCTTTAACAACTTCTAACTCTTTAAATAACTCATTTTTTAAATAATAATTTGAATTAGATAAAATTAACTTAAATTCATTAATCCATGAATCAATGGATTTACATTTAGTAGAAGGCATTAAATCCAAAAGTTCAAAAACATCTTCTTTAAAATTAAAAATACCTTTATCAACAATTATATCTTTAATAGTATTACTTGAAATATTTCTATTACCAACTTCTAATGAAATTAAAACATTGGCCAACTGACTGTAAACAATAAAAAATTTATCATGTTCATATAAAACTTTTGAATAGAATAATTCTTTAATAAATTTATTTTTAATCCAAATATCATTATCATTAATAAATTTTTTACC
>JAKSUH010000084.1 GCA_024413395.1 archaeon | reverse complement strand
CAGTTTTTTCTCTTTGAACTAAATCTTTACAGAAATTAGCAACACAAACCATTTGACCTAATTTCCTAATTTGTTTAACATTACCAAGAGATCTTCTACCATACCTATCTCCTAATACATAATACCTTTTAGCATCATCATAAACAATATTTGAAGTACCACGAGAAGGAACTTTAATAGATGGAACTTTATTTTTCTCTACATCTTCAATGATTTCTTGACCAAGAGCTTTTAATTTATTGTAGGTGTATTGTTTCCTTAATTCTCTGTGAGATTGTTTATCTATAGTTTCTGTCATTTTAAATCACCTAATCAAAAGTCATTTGTTTTGTATTACGAAGATTGCTTTCTTCTTCTTGAACTTCATGACCTAATTCATCTAGTTCTTCCATGATGATAGCCTCTTCAACTACTTCTTCTACTTCTTCTTCTACTTTTTCACCAAGTAACTCTGCAAGAGCACGTTTAGTTACTTTAGCAAGTACTTCATGATATTCGGGAACAGCAGTTTCTCCTAATTTAGCAGCTTCTTCAATAATCATAGGTACATAGTCCTCGAATATTTTAGATCTCATAGCTTTCTCTTTAGCTGCTTTTTTAGACCTAATATGCTTTTGTAATTTACGAGCTAAATCCATAGTAGCTTGTCTTACTTCTTGAACAATTTCAGGCTCTGGAGAAATACTTTGTTTACCAGTAGAGAGATATGGTATTTGAGTAGAAATAATATTAACAAACAAAGTTACTGGAGAATTATCTAAGTCTTTAAGACCATAACGTTTCCATTCAATACTTTGAAGTGCATTAGTAATCGCACAACTTCCTTGATCAAAAGTTAAAGGTACTCTATTTGCAAATCTCATAATTTCTGATTTTCTTTGTTCATTTACAACTCTTCCTGAATTTCCACCATAAGCAATACCTGCTTCAACAATGAATGCTACACCACCTTGATAAGTTACAGGTTTTCTTGTGATTGTTGCAACAAATTCTGGCTTAAGAATTTGTTTCATACCTTTTTCAATTTGCTCTGAACCAATTGGAATAAGTCCATCAGTAGGTGGAGCCATAAATTTCATTTCTTTGAAAGCTTTAACAATGGTTTCAGCTTCTTCCCATTCCATTGTTTTAGGGCGTTTTTTCATGTCAATTCCAGTTTTTTCTTGGATTTCATTGACCCTTTTAGCTGACATTCTAGATAATGAAGAGGTTAATAAACTTTTATAACTTCTTTTATCAGTATGTTTTGCCATGAATAATAAATCATCAGCACTTACACCTTTAGGATGAGGTAATACCTCTTTTGGAAGAACAGGTACAATATCTGCTGCTCTTTTAAAGATATATTTATGTCCTGATGGATCTCTAAAAGTAATTTTAGCATGAGGATTTCCGATTATAGTTCTTCTAATATATTCAAAAGCACCTTGTTCTGCCATTGAATAAGAAACCTCTTTAAATTGTAACTCAATGCATGCACCTGTTTGGTCTGCTTCAAATTCTTCTTTTTCCATTAACATACCAATATTCTTTTTAACATCCATTTTGAATGTCATTTTAATTCCTTTAATCTTACCATTTTCTCTGTAACGAGAAATTACACGAGCTGGTTCACCTGTAGTCATTTGTGAAAGAAGCACACATCCACTACAACCTAAACCTTGTTGTCCTCTAGATTGAATATTTCTGAATTTAGAACCTGCAAACATTTGACAATATACTTGCATAACATAATCTTCAGGAATACCAGGACCATTATCGGAATGTCTAAGAATATAATGTTCTTTATCTACTCTATCTAATGTAATATTAATTTCTGGAAGTATTCCAGACTCTTCTGCTGCATCAAAACTGTTAGTAATCAATTCGTGGAAAACAATAGTTAAAGACCTAATTTTACCAGTAAACCCTAACATCTGCTTGTTTTTTCTGAAAAACTCGGATGGGGTTAATTGATTAAAATCATCTTCCCAGTTTGGTCCAGCCATACTTTCTTGTTGGGACAAAATTTTCCTCCTTAAAAAGTTTTTATATAATACCATATTTGAAAAATTTTTATATTTAAACAGATAGATAGTCCATTTTAAAAGTAATAATTTTTCAAAAAATAATTTTTATTGAAAACGTGGAAAAATCATATATTTTCACATCTATATGTATATATGTATAAGAAAGTATATAATGTTTGTGTATTTTTAGTAATAAAAAATAATAAAAAGATAATAATTTATAAGTAGAAAACTATTTTTACATTCACAAAAATATTTTATAAAATTTTATATAATGTTAATAATAAAAACTTAATTATATAATTAAATTATATGGGCGTAAAAAATGAAATCTGTAGCTATTAATGGATATGGAACTATCGGAAAAAGAGTAGCAGATGCTGTAGCTGCTCAAAACGATATGAAAGTAATCGGTGTTAGTAAAACTAGGCCTAATTTCGAAGCTAGAAACGCTGTAAAAGAAAAAGGCTACGATTTATACATTGGAATTCCAGAAAGAGAAAATCAATTCAAAGAAGCTGGAATTGAAGTAGCTGGAACTGTTGAAGATATGATTCAGGAAGCAGATATTGTAGTAGATTGTACTCCTGGAACTATCGGTCCACAAAACTTAGAAATGTATAAAAAAGCTGGAGTAAAAGCTATTTACCAAGGTGGAGAAGACCATGACTTAACTGGTTTATCATTCAACTCTTTTGCAAATTATGACAAATCTTATGGAGCAGACTACACTAGAGTAGTTTCATGTAACACTACTGGACTTACCCGTACATTATACACTCTTAATCCACTTATTGATATTAAGAAAGTAAGATCAGTTATGGTAAGAAGAGGATCTGACCCTAATGGAGTTAAAAAAGGTCCAATTAATGCTATTGTTCCTAACCCACCAAAAGTTCCTTCTCACCACGGCCCTGATGTTGCAACAGTATTTGATGGAATTAACATAACTACTATGGCTTTACTTGTTCCAACAACTCTTATGCACCAACACAACTTAATGGTTGAAATTGGTAATGATGTAAGTAAAGATGATGTTCTTGATGTATTAGAAAAACGTTCTAGAGTGATGATTGTAAAAGCATCAGAAGGTTTAGGTTCTACTGCAGAAATTATGGAATATGCTAAAGAATTAGGCAGATCTAGAAGTGACTTATACGAAATCCCAGTATGGGAAGAATCTATTAATGTCGTTGATAATGAATTATTCTATATGCAAGCAGTTCACCAAGAATCTGATGTTGTACCTGAAAACATTGATGCTATTCGTGCACTTCTTGAAATGGAATCTGATAACGAAAAATCAATAGCAAAAACTAACAAAGCAATGGGAATTTTCTAAATTCCTATTAAACTCTTTTTTTAAAATTTTTAATCTGATATAATGAAAGATCAAATTATTTTTGGACCTGCAGGAAAACCTGTAAATTTTAAAGGCTCTGCATTCAAAGCTTCTAAATATATTGCAGATAAAGGATTAAAATCTTATGAATACCAATCCACATATGGAGTAAGAATATCCGAAAAAACTGCAAGTGTTCTTAAAAAAGAATCTGAAGAATATGGAGTCCTTATGTCAATGCATGGTCCTTATTATATTAATTTATGTTCAAAAGAAGAAGAAAAAATTGATAAAAGTATCAAACATTTAATTAAAACTGCCAAAGCAGGTGAATGGATTGGTGCTTATAGACTTGTTTTCCATCTTGGATTTTATTCTAATATGAAACCTGAAAAAGCTTTAGAAATATCAAAAACTACAATTAAAAAATTACTTGAAAAATGTGATGAAGAAGGACTTGAAGACTTTACATTTTCACCTGAGACAACAGGAAAACGTAGCCAACTTGGAAATATACAAGAGATTGTAGATATTTGTCAAAACTTTGATCATTTTGAACCAACAGTTGATTTTGCTCATGTTCATGCAAGAGGTCGTGGATATTTAAATAAACCTGAGGACTATAACTGTATATTCACACAGCTTGAAAACAGCTTAGATATTGATAGACTACATTGTCATTTCACTACTATTGAATATGGTCATCGTGGAGAGATTAAACACCATACACTATCTGAAAATGATGAATATGGACCAAATATAGAAGATTTGATTAGAGTTTTGCTAGATAACGGATTTAAAGCAAACATTATTTGTGAAACACCACAAAAAGATGAAGATGCAGCAAAAATGTTAGACATTTATAATTCATTAAAATAGATTTTCCACCTAATGAAATTAAATTTAAAAAAACAAAAAAATAACTCTTAATAAATTTAATTAAGTATTAAAATTTAATGATTATATAAAAAAAGACGATACCTTTATAAATGAGTAAATTAAATAAACATTTAGTAATAATATTATTACTCAAAAAAAATAAGGAGGGAATCAACATGGCCGAATTACCAATTGCACCTGTTGCAAGAATTCTCAAAAATGCTGGAGCTGACAGAATTTCTGAAGATGCAAAAGCTGCATTAGCAGAAACTTTAGAAGAATGTGCTACCGCTGTAGCAAAAGAAGCTGTTACTTTCGCTAAACATGCTGGCCGTAAAACTGTTAAAAAAGAAGATGTTGTTTTAGCAGTAAAAGCAGCATGCAAATGTTAAGTTTAATAAATAATTATTAAACTTTATTTTTTCTTTTTTTATCCTACTTTATATATTTCCTTATTAATTATGTCTTAGAATTCACTTTTTATTTATAATTATTAAATAAAGAAATAAAATTAAAAAAAAGATCGTTTATATAAAAAAAAATAAAAAAGGATATAGTTAGTTAACCATATCAGAAGTTACAGTTTGTTTAACTTCGCCAGTAGGAGATACTAAATCCATCTTTAAAAAATCTGAGTCTTTAGATGTGAAATGGAAAATATAATGTATAGTTCTAAATTATAATTAATTTAAAAATTTAAATAGTATGAAATAATAATAAATGATTGCAACTTATTTTAAGAGTGATTTTTTGAAAAATAATAATATAAAAATAGACCCTAAAAGTACAAAAACAAAACAAAAAGTTAATAAAGTAGATAAAACTATTTATACAAAGTTTGTTGAGATACAACCTATTGGATATCCATTTGATTTTAATTTAATGGAAGATGATTTAGAGATTAATGATATTGTATTATTCGAAGAATATGCTCGTGAACAATGGTTAGGTCTTACAGTTAAAGAAGGTGCATTTTTATTTGATCAAAAAATTATTCCAGACTATGGTTTTAAAATTCTTACTGCAAAACCAAATGACTCAGTAATATCTGAAAATACAATTATTAAATTAGTTGAAAAGAAAATAAAAACCAAAAAACAAGTAAAATCTGTTAAAACTAATATAAAATTTGATGATATTGTTGGTCATGAAAATGCAAAGAACAAAAGTAAAATTTTAATGAAATATATAGAAGACCCTGAAAAATTTGGACAATGGGCTCCGAAAAACATATTGTTTTACGGCCTTCCAGGTACAGGGAAAACTATGTTAGCAAAGGCAATTGCTAACGAGCTTGAAGTTCCGTTGTATTTAATTAAAGCTACATCATTAATTGGTGATCATGTGGGAGATGGTGCAAAAATACATGAATTATTTGAAAAAGCAACAAAAAATAGTCCTTCTTTAATTTTCATTGATGAAATTGATGCAATAGCTTTACATAGAAGCTTTCAATCATTGAGAGGAGATGTTTCTGAGATTGTAAATGCTCTTTTAACAGAAATGGATGGAATTTTTGAAAATAAAGCAGTTATTACTATTGGTGCTACAAATAACCTAAATTCATTAGATTATGCAGTACGTAGTCGTTTTGAAGAAGAATTAGAATTTAAATTACCTACAGATGAAGAAAGATTAGCTATTTTAGAAAGTCACCTTAGAACTTATCCTCTTGAAAGCAATTTAAACTTGAAGGAACTTGTAAAAATTACTAAAGATATGTCTGGAAGAGATATTAAAGAAAAAATACTAAAAACAGCATTACATCATGCAATTATAAAAGATAAAAACATTGTAGATATGCAAGATGTTGAATATGCAATGAAACAAAGTAAAATAGTTAAATCAGAAGTAAAAGGAATGTATGAATAAATTATTCCTTAAAAATATATTTTGCAGCTTCTAAAATATCAGTATCCTCATCTTTTGCCGCTTTTTTAAGATTTTTTGAAATATCAAAGAATATTTTATTAACAATAGATTTAG
>JAKSUH010000083.1 GCA_024413395.1 archaeon | reverse complement strand
GGTGTAAACCCATTAGGTTGTCCAATTGAAACTACAATTGCTGCATGGGAATGGGAATCTTACATTGGTGAAGAAGAAATGGAAAACGGTGCAAATATTGGTATTTCTACTTGGAGAAAACCAGCACCTGATACATTACCTGTTATGGCTAAAGCAGGAGCTAATTATATGAATTCTCAATTAGCTAATGTTGAAGCTGGTGAACATGGTTATGATGAAGCTATTCTTCTTGATTATCAAGGAAATGTCTCTGAAGGTAGTGGTGAAAACATTTTCATAGTAGAAAAAGGAAAACTTATTACTCCTGACTTATCTTCTATCCTCAGAGGAATTACTAGGGATACTGTTATGACTTTAGCAAGAGAATTAGGTTATGAAGTATCTGAAGAAACTATCTCAAGAGAAAGATTATATCTTGCCGATGAAGTATTTTTCACTGGTTCAGCTGCTGAAGTTACTCCAATTCGTGCAATTGACAATCGTCAAATTGGAATTGGTAAAAGAGGTCCTGTAACTAAAGCTTT
Source organism: archaeon (assembly GCA_024413395.1). Classification (GTDB taxonomy): domain Archaea; phylum Methanobacteriota; class Methanobacteria; order Methanobacteriales; family Methanobacteriaceae; genus Methanocatella. The sequence goes on along the minus strand of JAKSUH010000083.1, from coordinate 5,854 downwards.
ACAAGATGCATTCTTCGATGTTGTTGAAGGTAAAGTTGAAGATACTCATGGATGGTTAACTTATTTATAACTTGGTGATATGAGTGGATATTCTACAAGCAATAATTATTGGTATTGTTCAAGGCTTAACTGAATTTTTACCGGTTAGTAGTTCAGCACATTTAATTTTTGTTCAAAATTTATTAGGTATTCCAGATGTTGGGCTTGATTATGATGTTATTTTACATGCAGGTACTCTTATTGCTGTTATGTGGTTTTTCCGTGTAGACATTGTTAAATTATTAGCTAGTTTGGTTGATTCGTTATTTGATTTAAAAAATCGTCAATTTAAACAAGGGCTTGCAGAAAATCCATTCAAAAGATTAGGATGGTATGTTATATTAGCTACAATTCCACTTGTAATTGTAGGATATTTCTTTGAAAGTCAAGTAGATGCACTTTATACTGGTGCTCTCTTTGTCCCTGCATTTTTCTTATTCGTAACTGGTACTATTTTATATATATCACAAAGAATGAATAGTGGTGAAATTAATATGAATAATATTGGGCCTAAAGAATCTCTTCTTATGGGTTTAGGTCAAGCTTGTGCAGTTTTCCCTGGGCTTTCACGTTCAGGTACTACTATTGCAGCAGGTTTAGTTGCTGGTTTAGATAAAGAATTTGCAGCTAAATTTAGTTTTATTTTATCTATCCCTACAATGATAGGTGCGGTGGTTCTTAAATTCATTATTAAATCATCTGAACTTAATTTAAGCAGCCTTGATTTTATGCCTGCATTAATGGGTTTTATAGTAACCATTATTGCTGGTTATTTTGCAATTAAATGGTTACTTGAAATAATCCAAAAAAGAAGCTTAGATTGCTTTGCTTACTATTGTTGGATTGTTGGTATTGTAGTGTTTGTAGGCTCTATAGCCCACATATTCTAACTACTACAAACCTCTTCTATTTTTTTTCTTAATTCATCAACAGAGTATCCTTTAACTAAAGCTGTAAACATTGAGCCTCCAGCTCCAACTCCTTCTTTTGTAAATCCTTTGAGGTATAGGTGTAATCCTCCTAAGTCAGATTTTTCAAATTCAGGGTCTACTGCATGTATAGTAATTCTAGGATCAATTTGTTCTATTAAATTAAGTAAATTTGAACTTTCATCATTTACAACAAATTTTGTAGTAGCTATATTTAATCTTGTGAAATCAAAGTCAGAATCAATATCTTTAATAACTGCACAAGTTGCTGCCATCTGTGTTCCACCAGCTAAAATAATTGGTATGTTACTTCCCATAACTATTCCTGCCATTGCAGCAGTTGTAGGGTCTCCTACTGCAGATAATGCTTCCATACAGTTACATTCTCCAGGTGTTATTCCTGCATTTTCTAATCCTTCTTTTACAACAGAGATTTTTAATTCATGTGGGTTAACTGGCATACTTCCTGAAACTTTATTATCTGCATCATAACCTAATGCTTTAAGGACCCCGTATGCGGTAGTAGTACCAGCAGCCACACTTTCTCCAATAACTAAGTAATCATGACTTGATAAACGTTCACCTAATAATTTTCCATTTTCATAGATTTCTAATGGATTTCTAATAGCTTTTCCAGTTCTAATATCTTCTCCATGTTCTAATGATAAAGTATTACATTCTATATTTGGTTTAATTTTACTTCCTGCATTTGCAACAACTACTGGGATATTTGCAAGTTCGATTGCTGCTTTTGTCAATTTACCTGGAGTTTGTCCAACAGCACCATCAATTATGATTTCTGCAGTAGCATCACAGCATAAAACTTCATTTAAAACTAAATATTCTGCATCTGATGCAGGAGTGTATAATGTCATTTCTGGTGAAGCACCTGCTCCTGAAATACCAGGAATTAAGGAAGTATCTGTTGTTCCAATTGTTAAAACAAAAACAGGTTCTTTATCAGTTATTTTATTTATAAGCTCTTCTGAGCCGTATGTTTTCATTCCTTCAATCATTGTATCACTATTTTATTTTTTATTTATTAATTAGTTTATTATATCCTTATAAATCTTTGTACAACTCGTCTTTATATTTATCAACTTAACTTTAATTAATTATTATATATTAATAAAATAAAAGATAATACTAGAATTAATTTTAGTGATTATTTTGATAAGTTTAGGAATTGAAGGAACCGCAGAAAAAACTGGTGTGGGGATTGTTGACAGTGATGGTAATGTATTAGCTATGGCAGGATGTCAATTATATCCTGAAGAAGGAGGTATTCATCCAAGAGAAGCAGCAGAACATCATGCTAAGTGGATTCCACTACTTATTCCTAAAGCATTAGATGAAGCAGGTCTTAAGTTTAGTGATATTGATTTAATTTCTTTTTCACAAGGTCCAGGTTTGGGTCCTGCACTTAGAATTGTTGCAACTGCAGCTCGTTCTTTATCATTATCACTTAAAAAACCAATTGTTGGTGTAAATCACTGTATTGGGCATGTTGAAATTGGAAAACTTGATACTGGTGCTATTAACCCTGTAACTCTTTATGTTAGTGGGGGAAATAGTCAAGTAATTGCTTATGAATCAGGTAGATACAGAATTTTTGGTGAAACATTAGATATAGCTATTGGAAATTGTCTAGATCAATTTGGTCGTGAAACTGGATTAGGTCATCCTGGAGGTCCTGTAGTTGAAAAATTAGCTAAAGAAGGAAGTTATATTGATTTACCTTATGTTGTTAAAGGAATGGACTTTTCATTTTCAGGTTTATTATCTGCAGCTATTCGTGCCTATGAAAAAGGTGAAAAAATCGAAGATGTTTGTTTTTCATTACAAGAAACTGCTTTTGCAATGCTTGTTGAAGTTACAGAACGTGCATTGGCTCATACTCAAAAAGATGAAGTATTGTTATGTGGTGGTGTTTCAGCAAATTCAAGGCTTCGTGAAATGATGCAAATAATGGCTGAAGAACATTATGTTGATTTTTTCATGCCTGAAATGAAATATTCTGGTGATAATGGAGTAATGATTGCATGGTTAGGTCAGTTAATGTATAAAAACTTTGGTCCTTTAGATATAAATGATACTGCAATTATTCAAAGATTTAGAACGGATGAAGTAGATGCGCCATGGGTTAATAATGAAATTAGAAAATTAGATCTTCCTAAAGAATTATTAGCAAAAGGTGCAGAATCTGATATTTACGAATCTATGTGGTTAAATGAACCAGCAATTGTAAAACATAGGGTTTCTAAATCTTATAGAATTCCTGAAATTGATAATAAAATTAGAAAATTAAGAACCAAAAGTGAAGCAAAATTATTATCTGATGTTAAAAAATGTGGTGTAAGGGCTCCTATCTTATATGATGTTGATTTAGCAGATAAATCTATTACTATGGAAAAATTAGAAGGAATTTTAGTTAAAGATATTATTGGTCAGTTAGAATATTCTAAAAGGAAAAATCTAGCTTATTTAATAGGGGAAAATATTAAAAGATTCCATGATGGGGATATTATCCATGGTGATTTAACTGGTTCTAATATGATTTTAAATGATAATAAGTTAGCTATTTTTGATTTTGGATTAGGAAAATATTCAGAATTGATAGAAGATAAAGCAACTGATTTACTTGTTTTAAAGAAATCTTTCCAAAGTATTGATTATGATATAGCTAATGAAACTTTCAACTGGATTTTAGAAGGATGTGGATCTAAAAAAATTAATGCTAAAATAAAAGATATTGAAAGTCGTGGTCGTTATACTCATTAATTATCTTAAACCAAAGAAAACAGCTATAACTGCACCTAAAGCTACAATATATATCTCTTGTTCTAAATAAGCTAATATTAAAGCTACAATAGTTCCAAATAATGATATGTATATGTTACTTGTACAGAAAAATATTGAAGGGAATGTTAAAGCTGCTAATACACTATAAGGAACATAATATAAGAATGAAATAAAAATTGATTATTAATTTTCCTATCAATAAGGAGCATAGGTAATGCTCTTGGAATATAAGAAACTAATGCCATAACTAAAATGCACATAATTTCATACATTGTTATCACTCTCATTTTTATTTATAGGGAATAATATAGCTCCTATTAATGATACAAAGATTGTAATAAACATTATTTTAAATCCTAAACCTATTTGATTAATAATAGGTATATAATCCATTGTACATGATAATAGGATGGATAATATTATAACCACTAAAACTCCCCTATTCTTTTTAATGTCAGGGACTATGATTCCAATAAACATTGCATATAAAGCGATTCCTAAAGCTTCAAGAATTCTTGCAGGAACAATTTTTGCTGAAATAGCACCTAATGCAGTACCTAATGTCCAACACACAATAGGTAATATCATTAAACCAAACATGTAATTTGCTGTTATTTCTTTTTTTTCAGTACTTGCTACTCCAAAGACTTCATCTGTAATAGCAAAACTAAAAATAGCTTTTTTCCATCTGGGAATGTTATCTTCAACTTTTTGAGATAATGTAATGGACATTAACATATATCTTAAATTTATTAAAAGGACAGTAAGAACAATTTCAAGATAGCCAGCATGCTCAAAAATCATTTGAAGTCCTGCAAATTGACCTGCAGATGTTAAATTTGTTAAAGACATTAAAATAGCCATTAAGGGGTTATTCCTTTAATTGCCATTACTCCAAATGCAAAGGACACACCTAAATATCCTAAACCTATCGGTACACTTTTTTCAATTCCGTAAGTAAAATCACTCATATTAATCTTAAATTAAATTTAATAATAATAAAATAGATAATTTATAATATCTATTTTAAGTTTGAATTTTTAAAGTAATAAATTTTTAATCTATTTAGAAAAAATATTTAAAAATTGTTTCATATAATTAAAAATATGATAACCTTTATAACTGGGAACAAACATAAAGTAGAAGAAGCAGAGAATATTTTCAATATTTACGATATTGAATTAGAGCATATCAATTTGGGATATTGTGAACCTCAAGGTACACTTGAAGAAGTAGCTATCTCAGGCGCAAAATATGCTAGTCGTAAATTAAATAAACCTGTGATTGTTGAAGATGCTGGTTTATTCATTAGAGCTTTAAATGATTTTCCAGGAACCTATTCTCATTTCGTTCAAGATACAATAGGTAACCAAGGAATTTTAAAGTTAATGGAAAACGTTTCTGACCGATATGCCGAATTCAGGTCAGTTATTGGGTATAGCGCTCCCAATTCTGAGCCCAAGATTTTTTTAGGTAAGGTCAGTGGAGAAATCGCAGTTGAAGAAAGAGGTAATTTAGGATTTGCTTTCGATACAATTTTCTCTGTCCCTAGTGAGGATAAGACATTTGGTGAATTAACAACTGAAGAGAAAAACCACATTTCACATAGAAAAAATTCATTAAAAAATTTTATAGAATGGTATTCTAACGAGATTACTAAATAATTTTAAGAGGTAATAAATATGGCAGAAAAACCAGAATGGGTAACTTACTCAAACGAAGAAATCGAAGAATTTATTTTAAAATTCACAAAAGAAGGTAAAAGTACTAGTGAAATTGGTATCATTTTAAGAGATACTTACGGAATTCCTAGTGTAAAAGATGTTACTGGTGAAAGAATCACTGAAATCTTAGCTAGAAATGGTCAAGCTAAACAATATCCTGAAGACATCATGAACTTAATTAGAAGAGCTGTAAACATCAGAGAACACTTAGAAGAAAACCCTAAAGATTTACACACTAAAAGAGGATTAACTATCATCGAATCCAGAATCAGGAAATTAGGTTCTTACTATGTCAGCGAAGGAAAATTACCTGAAGGATGGAGATATAATCCAAAAGAAGCAGCACTCCTTGTTAAATAG
>JAKSUH010000082.1 GCA_024413395.1 archaeon | reverse complement strand
ATTAAATGTTACTAAAAAGTGTCCTATTTTAGAAGGAATAGATAAAGAATTTTTTTATTTTGTTCACTCTTATCATGTAATTCCAGAAGATAAAGATATTATTGCAGGAACTCGTGATTATGGTTTTGATATTGTTTCTGCTTTATCTAGAAATAATTTATTTGCTACTCACTTTCATCCTAAAGTGGTAAACAAGGACTTAAAATCTTAAAAAATTTTGTTAATTTAATTAAATAATCACTGCATAATTTCATTTTGTGCAGTTTACTTATTTTTAAATATTAAAAGTTTTAATCTTATTTCATGTTAGATAATCGAGGTATACTCTCTATTTTTGATAGTTTAATAGCAATTTTTATTTTATTATTGTTTTTACTAATTATAAGTTCATTTTTAGCTATTCCTATTGAGAGCTTTTCTGATTATTCCCAAAATTCAAAAACCTCTCAAGATATTATGGAGTCATTATCTACTAAAATTGAATTTAATGACACTACATTTTTAGAAGATATTAGTCAAATTTTACAAGAAAACCATAATTCCCAAATATCTATTAAAAAAGTTTCTCAAATGATTGTAGATGAATTAAATCTAAATAAAACTTATATTTTTAAGGAGACAAAAGTTATAAATAAAGTATTAGTTTCTAATGGGGATTATATTAATTCTAATAACTTTACAGTAGCTACTCGCAACTGTGGTGATTATTCCTATACTCTTATAATTTACAATTAATTTAAATACTAAAAAAATCATATAATTTTCTGATAACTATTTTTGGTATTGCCCTGATGGTGTAGTTTGGATAACACGTAGGACTGCGGATCCTATTCCCCGGGTTCAAATCCCGGTCGGGGCATTTAATTTTTCGTGATATTATGTTAAACGCTAATACTTTTGTTACTAAGGAAGAAGGAATATGAGGAACTATTAGAGATCAATATGAAGATTTCTATGTAGAAGAAATTCCTGAGATGATTCCAACTGGTGAAGGACCAAATATTTGGATTTGGATGAAAAATTAGGTAGAACTACTTTAGATGTTCTTTTAGACATTGCAAGAGACTTACACATTGATAGAAAACGAATGGGCTTTGCTGGAATGAAAGATAAGAAAGCTCTTACCCGTCAATGGATTTGTATATCTAATATGAATTCAAATAAACAAATGGAACAAGTATTGGCTTTAAAAGATTAAATTTATAACACTGAATTTTTAGAAGTTACTCGTGGACGTAAAAAACTTAGAATGGGTCAACTTAAAGGAAATAAATTTAGAATTCTTATTAGGGATATTGATGATATTGAATCTGCAACTGTTACTGCAAATAAAGTTTTGAAACAATTAGAAGTAACTGGGGTGCCTAATTATTTTGGTTGGCAAAGATTTGGAAAACCAAGAACAAACACTCATTTAGTTGGAGAAGCTTTAATTGAAAATGATTTAGCTAAAGCAGTAAGTCTTTATATTGGTAACCCTTCAGAAGACGAATATTTAGAAAATCAAAAGCTCGTAAAGCTTATGATGATGGAGATTTCGAAAAATCTTTAGAGCTCATGAGTAAAGGTATGAGATATGAGAAAATGATGATTCGTGAGTTAATTAGAGACTCTAAAAAAGGTGAATTAACTGATAAATCATATAAAAATGCATTACATGCACTTCCTAAACCTTTACAAAGAATGTTTGTTCATGCATATCAATCTTATTTATTTAATGCTGCTGTCAGTAAAAGAGTAGATATGGGAATTAATAAGTATGTTGAAGGAGACATTGTTATTGATAATAAAGAGAAGATCGTTTATGATAAGACTCCTGAAGAATATCAACAGTTAATTACTAATTTTGAAGCAGATTCTACTTGCCCATTATATGGGACTAAAGTTCCTTTTGCTGGTGGTGAAGTTGGTAAAATGGAAGAGTCTATTTTAAATAGTTATGGATTAACTAAATCTGATTTTGAAGTTCCTAAAATGCCTCGTTTGGGTAATCATGGTCTTAGACGTTCTATGCGTTTTCAATTATGGGATGTATCTGCTTGTTCTACTGATGAGGGTGTTTCATGTGAATTCTCAATTAATAAAGGTTCATACGCAACTGCTGTTTTAAGAGAAGTCATGAAAAATGATGTTGTATAATTTTTCTAAAAAAATTTAAATAGTTATTAAACATACAATATTAAGTAAGGAGTTGTTATTATGGTGAAGAAAAAAACTCTTATAACAGGATTAGTTATTCTAATTTGTTTATTAGCTATATTCACAGGCTATTTAATCATCGGAGAAGTCTTCAGTAACTCTTATGAGAATTTAACTCTTAGTGATACTTGTTCTTGTATGGTTCCTAGTTCAAATATTGCTTTAAATGAAAAATCTAGTGTTAAAGCTTATGAAGATACTAATAATAACTTAACTGTTGTTTACTTTAATACTAACTCTTCTTCAGGTATTGATTTAATGAGTAGTGTGGCGAATAAAACTCTTGTTGGTGATGCCAAATTAGTCGATGGAGTTTCTGTTCATTATGATTCAAAAACTGGAGTCTATAGTATTTTTGTTGTAGATACTAGTACTCATGATTGTGTTTTAATAGCTTCTAAAGATGTTGATTTATTGCTTAAAGTCTATAATAGTCTTACATTCAAAGATGTTCCTTTAGCACAAAATTCACATTTATCTCATGATATTGGTGTTCTTACTATTACTACTACTTCTACTGAATCATCTGAAACAACTACTGTTGAGTATTCTGAAGTTTAAGAAGGGTATTAAGATAAAAACCATGATTTGGATTAAATGAAGATTTTGATTTCAAAATCTTTTTTCTTATTTTTTAAAATTTTTTATATAATACTTATTATCATATTATTAAATAGAATATTAATTTAGTTGATTTTATGATTAAATGTAGAAATATTGCAAAAGGAAAAGGTAAAGGAGAATTAATTGTTAGCTCTGAACCTATTAGTTTTTTAGGTGGGGTAAATCCTGATACTGGTGAAATTATTGATCCTAATCACGAACTAAAAGGCGAAATAATTAAAGATAAGATTTTATTTATTCCAGGTGGTAAAGGGTCTACTGTTGGTTCTTATGTTATTTTCCAAATGAAGAAAAATAATACTTCTCCAAAAGCTATTATTTGTTTAAATGCAGAACCAATTATAGCTACTGGTGCTATAATGTCTGATCTTCCTATGGTGGATTGTCCTGAGGATATTGATGCATTAACAAATGGTGTTTTAGTAGAAGTAGATGGTGATGAAGGAACTATTACTGTTTTGTAATGGTGGTATTATGCAAACTTTAATTGAAAATGTAAATATAATTAATCCAAATAAAGAATTATTAACTAACCAATCTGTTTTAATAGAAGATAAAAAAAATTGTAAAAATTTCTAGTGATAAAATAAGTACTAAAGAGAATGTTAAAATTATTGATGGTGAAGATAATTATTTACTTCCTGGTTTTATAGATTCTCATGCACATATAATGGCAAATGGTTTTGATAAATCAGATTATATGTATAATCCTTTAGCATTACACTTTTATTCAGCTATTGCTAATGGTAGAAATACTATTGATGCAGGTGTTACTTTCATTCGTGATTGTGGACAAGCTGATTTAGGTGTTAAAATGGCTCAACAAAAAGTTTATTTATAGCTCCAAAAATGCATATTTCAATAACATCTTTAGAATGTACTGGTGGGCATTTTGATTTATATTTGCCTTCTGGTGTTGATGTAGGTTTGCAATATCCTGGAGTTCCTATTGGACGTTGTGATGGAATTGAAGGAGTAACTAAGAAAACTCGTGAAGTCAAAAGAGCAGGTGCTGATTTTATTAAAGTAATGGCTAGTAGTAGTGTTTTAACCGAAAATACAACTCCAGAACAAACTCAATTTAATAAAAAAGAATTAAAAGCTATCGCAAAAGAAGCTAAATTAGCTAATTTAAAAATTTCTGCACATTGTCATAGTTTAAGAGGAATGAACAACTGTATTAAAGCTGGGTTTTCATCTATAGAACATGGAACATTTATTAATTATGAAATAGCTAAAAGAATGATTGAAAAAAGTATTTATCTTGTTCCTACATTAAATGTTCACAAGGAATTACTAAAAGCAGGTTTTCCTGAAAATGATGTTTATGCTAAAGAAAAAATTGCTAAATTAAAAAATATAGTTAAAATTCATCAAGAGAATATTTCTGATGCTTATCATATAGGCGTTAAAATGTTAATGGGATCTGATTGTGGTGTTATTGAACATGGATCTAACTTAAAAGAACTCGAATATCTTGTTGATATAGGTATGGATGAAAATGAAGCTATTGCATCAGGTACTATTGAAGCTGCAAATTATTTGAGATTAGAGGATAAAATAGGTTCTATTGAAAAAGGTAAATTGCTGATATGATTTTAGTAAATGATAATCCTCTAGATAATATTGAAATTTTAACTAATAAGGATAATATTTTAAAAGTTCTCCAAGACGGTAATCTTGTCAAAGGGTGAATCCTTATAGTAAGGTTAAAGGAAATGGACATAACTATTGAAGGTATGCATTGTGCTTCATGTGTTATTTTAGTAGATAAAACCTTTGAAAAAATTGAAGGTATCGAAGAAGCTGAAGCTACTAACAATAAATTACATTTGATAGTAAATCCTAAAAAAATTTCCTTTGATCAAATTATTGAAACTGTAAATAAATTAGGATTTAATCTTTATTTTGATGAAATTACATTACATGTTAAATGTATGCATTGTGCTTCATGCACACTTAATGTCGAAAATTTTTTAATGAGATTAGATGGAATTTTTGATGTTAAAGCAAATTTAACTAATGAAAAAGTAGATATCCGCTACGATAAACAGAAAGTTTTTCTAGAAGATATGGAAAATGTCATTGATAAACTAGGTTTTGAAGTAGTAGGTATTGATGGGCAAATGGATATTGATGAAGAAGAACGTTTTAAAAAAGATTTAAATTTAAAACTCATTAGAATTATTGTTGGTTTATTTTTTGCAGTTATATTGTTTGTTGTAATGTATTTTGGTTTAACAATTTATAATTTGACTGTAGGGCAGTTTTCACTATTAATTTCTATAATCCCATTTATTTTTGTATCATATCCTATATTAAAAGCTGGAATTAAAGGATTATCTAATAAAAATCTTAATATGGATGTAATGTATACTATGGGGATATTAGTTGCATTTATATCTAGTGTTTTAGGAACTTTTGGTATTATATTGGATTCTTCATTCATGTTTTATGAAACTGCTTTAATGCTTCCTTCATTTTTAACAATTGGAAGATATTTAGAAGCAAAAGCTAAAAATAAAACTTCACAATCAATTAAAAAATTAATTTCTATTCAACCTTCAACAGCTATAAAAGTAGTTGGTAAATATTATGAAGAAATTTTAATATCTCAAATAAAAACTAATGATATTTTATTAGTTAGACCAGGTAATCAAATTCCTGTAGATGGGGTTGTTATAGAAGGAAATTCTTATGTTGATGAATCAATGATTAATGGTGAACCTATTCCTAATTCTAAATATGTGAGTAGTGATGTTTTCGCTGGAACTATAAATCATGAAGGTATTTTAAAAATAAAAGCTGAAAAAATAGGTAAAGATACAGTTTTAAGTAAATTATTCGTTTAGTTGAAAAAGCACAAGCTTCTAAACTTCTGCTCAAAGAATTGCAGATACTATTGTAGCATATTTCATACCAGTAATTTTAACAATAGCTATTGTAGTTTCTGCTTTATGGTATCTTATATTTTCTGCAACTTTATTGTTCTCATTAACTACTCTTATTTCAATTTTAGTTGTTGCATGTCCATGTGCTTTAGGTTTAGCTACTCCTACTGCTATAACTGTAGGTATTGGTCGTGCTTCTGAATTTGGAATTTTAATTAAAAATGCAGAATCTTTAGAAAATGCTTGTAAAACAGATATTGTTGCTTTTGATAAAACAGGAACTATTACTGAAGGTAAACCTCAAGTTGATGATATCTATGGATATGGTATGTCTGCAAATGAATTTTTACAACTATTAGGTAGTTTAGAGAGAAATTCTAATCATCCAATTGCAAAAGCCATCCTTGAAAAATGTGAATATTATCAAATTGATTTTATGGATGTTAAAAACTTTGAAATTATTCCTGGAAAAGGAATTAAAGGAACAATTAATGGTGAAATTATCCAAGCAGAGAATTTATCCCTATTTAGGAATGTTCTTACAAGAAGAAGTTTTGGATTTATATGATAAATTAACTAAAGAGGCTAAAACTGTAATCATTTTAACAAATGAAGCTGAAGTAATAGGAATGTTAAGTCTTTCTGATAAAATTAAAGAAGGAGCTATTAACACAATTGATTGTTTACAAGATATGGGTATAAAAACAATACTTATTACTGGTGATAATGAAGAAACTGCTAATTATGTTGCTCAAGAAGTTGGAATTGATTTTGTTGAAAGCAATACTTTACCTGAAGATAAAATTAC
>JAKSUH010000081.1 GCA_024413395.1 archaeon | reverse complement strand
AGTTGTCATCGGCACCTTTGTTCTTGCATCCTATGGAATGGCCGTTTCACCGATCCTTTTAATGTCCTCAATTAAATATCATAGTCTACCATTAAAAAGACGTGTCGTTTCTGCTCCAGAGTCATACTTCTCAGCATATGTCTTTCAACATCATAGTCTGTAATGATGGGCGGAGTTTCCTTAGTTTAATTAAAAACCAGCAGCTGTCTTCAACTTGCAAAAAATAATTAATTAAAAAGTAGCAGGGCCTAGATTTGAACTAGGGATCTCGGGGTTATGAGCCCCGCGGGATCACCAGACTACCCCACCCTGCTATATAAAAAACAACAATATAATATATTGCATAAATAGTATTTAAATTTTTGGTTAAAATAAAAAAATAAAAAGAAGATTAATCTTCTTCTAATGCTTCAATTCTTTTTTCAATACTGTCAAAACGTTCATCAGTTTCAGACTGGAATTTTTTAAACTGAGCTTGTAAATCATCAACAGATTTTACAGTTTTAGTAAATTTATCTTCTAAAGTAGATAAATCTTGATTAGTTGCTAAATCCCAATCTTTAATTAATTGATCACTTTTCTCATCTAAGAAAGCATCTATTTTTTTAGAAAATCCATCAGTATTAAAATCAATATCGCTAAGTTTAACTTTAATTTTTTTAGTCATAGATTTACCTTCCTCATCTTCTTCAATAGAAATTTCATCTTCATCTTCATCAACATGTAATATTTTTTCCATTGGAGAATCTGCAGCATCTGGAACAATTGTTCTAATTTTCTGAGCTTGTTCAGGATTATTTTGAAGATAATAATAAACTAATACCAAAATTGCTAAAATTAAAATTATAACTGCAATTACTTCGACGGCATCCATAAAATCACCTTATTTAGATTTTTTAAGTTTAGCTTCTTTAGCTTCAATTTCTTTGAGCATTTTTTCTAATTTCTTTTGTTCAGTTTGTGCTTCTAAACGAGCTAATCTTTCGTTAATTTGACTGTGTAAATATCCAACTTCATTTCTAACTTCAGTAGTGGATTGTCTAATTGCTGAAAGACTGTCTTGTTGATCTTGTGGAAGAGGGATAGGATTATCCATTAATCTTTTAGATTCAATGTCTTTTTCCACCATAGTCATTTTTTTGAGTTCGATCTCTTTTTCAAGCATTTTAACTGCATTTTTAGAGTCACTCACTTTTTTCCATTGGGATACAACAATAATTATAACAGCACAAACAATAATCAAGATTAATAATATAAAAATTTGTTCTGGTATAACAAAATCTGTCATAAATTATTCCCCTTTTATCTATGAGTAGATATTTATTTAACAAACTATATAAATATAATTAAAAGTAGGGAATTGATATGATAGATGATTATTTAAAAGCAGGCAAAATAGTTAGTGAAGTTAGAACTGAAGCTTCAAAACTTATAAAAGAAGGAATGTTAGTTTTAGACTTAGTAGAGTATGTAGAAAGTGAAATAGTTAAAAAAGGTGCAGGAATTGCATTCCCTTGTAATGTATCAATCAATGAAATTACTGCACACTATACATCTTCATTAAATGACACTACTAAAATGGTTGCAGGAGATTTAGTAAAATTAGATTTAGGTGCAGAAATCAATGGATATATTGCTGATTCTGCAGTGACTATAACTGTTCCTGGAGAAAATTTATTAGACCAAGAAACAATTGAATTAAATCAAAAAATTGTTGAAGCTTCATCTGAAGCATTAGAAGAAGCAATAAATACAGTACGTGCAGGCGTTGAAATTGGAACTATTGGAAAAGTTATAGAACAAAAAATAAATAGCTATGGATTAAATCCTATTGCAAATTTAACAGGACATAGTTTAGAACAATATAATCTCCATGCAGGAATATCTATTCCTAATATAAATAATCATGATTCTACTAAATTAGAAGAAGGACAAGCATTAGCTATTGAACCTTTTGCAACTAATGGAATAGGATGGGTAAATGATGCACTTGGAAGTTATATATACTCATTTTTAGGATCTAAACCATTTAGAATGAAACATACTACTCAAGTTTTAAATCATATCAAAAAAAATTATCCTTATTTACCATTTTCAGGACGTTGGTTAACTGAAGAATTTAAAGAACACCGTTTAAACACTTCTATGAAACAATTATCTGAAGCAATGACTATTTATCCATATTCTCCTTTAAAAGAAAAATCAGGAGCATGGGTATCTCAAAAAGAACATACAGTAATTGTTGAAAAAGATGGTTGTACTATAACAACTATCTAAAACTTTTTTTAAACTTATTTTTAAAATCTTTAAAATAAAATTAGAATATTATCAATAGAATAATTAAAATTTAGTAATTATCGAATTAAAAAAAAAAAAAGAGAAAGAATTTATAAAACTAAAGGAACTTTTAATCCGAGTTTTTCTCTTTTTTCGAGTTCTTTTGCAGCTTTGTCTTTTTTACCTTGAGCTAATTTTTCAAGTAATGGAAGACCAGGTTTAACTTCATCCATAGGTTTAGTTTCGATTAAACCAGCTTCAACTGCTGAATCAAAGATAGTTTTACCAGCATCAGTTCTTTTGAGGATAGTAGACCATCCATCAGGAGAACCAACAGAACCAGTAGAAATATCTGAGAACTCTGCTACGTAATCAGAACAAATGTTACATGCAGCTTGTTCGTATCCGTGAGTGAATTTAAGACCGAGACCTTTTTCTTCACCTTCGGAAGTGATCCAGAATTTACCTTTTCCGATATCCATTTTGTCAACATCATCTTTAGGAGTTTCTAATTTTGCTTGTGAGAAAGTGTCTAAAGCAGCAATTGGGAAGTTTTCCATACAGAAAATACCGATTGCTAAGTTTACTTTATCAGCAACAAATCTAGCAAATGGATATGCTTGTAATTTTCTTAATGCTAAAGTTTGGCAAGGAGTTAATACAATACCAACTTTTTCAAGCCCATTTTGACGAACTGCTTCTTTAAGAGCAGTTAAGTTAGGAGACATTGTGTATCTAGTACCTGCTGCACCAAGAATATCTTCTTTGGTCATTGCAACACCAGGTTCAGGTCTCCATTTTTCTCCGTCTTTTTTACCAGCTACGACAGCACCTTCAACGATACCTTCTTCGATAGCGTGGATGAGTAAAGCGGAAACAATTCCTCCGTCTTGGGATACTTTTAAGATATCTTTATCAGTAGCTCTAGCAGATACTGCTTCTTTGTAAGTACCTAATACCATAATCATTCCTCCTAAAGTCCAGTCTCCTTCTTAATTTGAGACAATGGTAACCAATGTCTTGGACAAGTCATGTAACAAGAACCACATTTAACACATCTGTCTGTGTTACTTATTGGTCTACCTTCAATCATGTTAATTGATCTAGTAGGACATGCTACAGAACATGCACCACAACCAGAACATTTTCCCATACGCATGTTGTATTTTAATAAGTCACAACCACATGCTTCATTAACATCTGCAATAGCCATTGCTGGTGCTAAGTAATCCATATCTCCTTCACATAATGCAACAACTGCTTTAGCAATCATTTCAGGAGCTACAGGACAACCAGGTAATGCTAAGTCAACTTTTACTAAGTCACTTAGAGGTACGAAAGATTCGTGTTTAGGATTACCTTGTTGACCACCACGTGCGTAGGTGGTGAAACAACCAGTCATAGCACAAGAACCAAATGCACAAATTAATTTAGATTTTTCTCTAGCTAATTGAATTTCGTGCATACTGTGTTCATCTTGTAAACATACGGATCCTTCAATTAAACATAAGTCCATTTCTGGCATTTCTTCAGCATAAGTTCCGTGAATCCATTTATCTACTAAAGTTTGACCATATACGATATCTACTAAGTCAGTAAGAACAACATCTAAAATATCATAATTTTCAGTTAAAGACATTGCATCTCCAGTACAACCGCTTAAGTGAATGTAACCAATACGTGGTTTAGCGGATGCTTTTGCTTCTGCAGCAGGAGCAGCTTGAGTTTCTTTTTTTACTTGTTCTTTAGGTTCTTCAGAACCTGAGAATACTTTTTTCAATTTATCAAACATTATAAAACCCCGATTTCTTTTAAAATATAATCTATAGCTTTAGGAATCGCCTTTTCAACAGGTTCAGTTAATCCACAGAGAATCTCATTTTCTGGAATTTCTTTTGGTCTGCAACCAATAACTGAAACATCACATTGATTTGCAGCCAAATCACGTAAAGTGTTTGTTGGTCCTACGTGAGCATCCAGGTATTTGACCTCTGGAATATCAAATATATCAAATAAACTAATAGTACCAGGTTCCGCATCGAACTCGACAACATCAACAACAATAACCTTTTTCCAGTATTCATCAGGAAGAGAAAAAATATGAAATGTTGACGAAGTTCCGCCATCAATAAGTTGAACATTTTCAGGAATAGTGATAACTTTACCTTCAAAATAATCATTCAATGAATTGATTAAATCTTCAGTGAAAATATCTTCAAATTCTGGTGTAATATCCTCTTTATTAATAGAACCTTTGTTTAGATATAATTCCAATGATTTAATTACAGTTGGACCGAAAGCATCATCTTTACTTAAGACACCACCAATACCAACAACTAAAATCTCTGAATGGAAAGGTGAATTCAAATTAACTGAATTGTTTTCAATAGGCATACTTTAATTCCCTCAATCTTAGATTCTCACCATTTCGTTTTTGATTACACTTTGGTCTTCATCGTCTACAACCATTACGTGAGTAGCACAGGATAAACATGGGTCGTAAGCTCTAATTACATGTGCACCTAATTCCCAGTGAAATCCTTCAGTTGCAGGTCCCATAATTGGGATGTTCCAAGTGGTAGGAACGAGTGCATTGTAGTATGCAATTCTACCTTCTACTACTTTTGCCATGTGTACATTGAATCCTCTAGGAGCACTCATTACACCGAAACCTAATTCACCAGTACCTTCTACTTTCCAGTTGGTCATAGTGTTTGCGGAAGTGTCAATAGCATCGAGAGCTTCCATTAAGTCGTTATAATTAACTAACATTTCGTCAGCTCTTGCTACATGTTGTGCAATGACACCTTTTTCTTTTCTACCATGGTGAACTTCCATATTTGCTCTAGGACCTACTTCTTGTGGTTTACCTTTGAGTAATGGAATTTGAGTACAAGCTCTTTTACCTACTTCAGGATCTTCATACCATGCTTCAGGTAAAACTTCGGTTAAGTCTTCGTAAGGGAACTCATTACCACCATATGATGCATATGGAGAGAATGGTACTGAATCACCGAGGTTTGCACCTAAATCTTTAGGAAGACCAGCTTCGAGAACTAAATTTTTAATTAATTCTACATGAGCTTCAAGATCAGGTTTTAAAGCTTTCATTCTTGTAACTAATTTATCTTTAGTAAATGGAGTAATGTTTCTAGCCATACCACCAGGTCTGATATCAGATGGGTGGATACCTTCTCCAGCAATCATATCTACTACGTATTGTACATTTTTACGTATGTTAGATACACTTTTAACTGCAGCTACGAAATTACTGTCATCAGTAATATCTGGTGCAACTAAGAAGTGGTGGATTGCAGCACTGTTTATGTTATGTGCAGCCAATGTAGCTCTCCTTAAGAGTTTAGCAGCGTTAGGAATTTCAATACCTAATGTAGAGTCAACTGCTTCAGCAGATGCTAATGTGTGTGGAATAGGACATACACCACAAATTCTTTGGCACAATACAGGTGGAGTTTCTGGGCTTTTGTTTAATACCATTTTTTCTAAACCCCTAACAGGGGTAATACTGAAATATCTACCTTTTGTAACAATTCCTTCATCGTCAACTTCCATACGAAGTTCCGCATGTCCTTCTTGACGAGTTGTTGGAGAAATTACTTTTATATTATCTGTCAAATATGTCACCTCTTTTCCAATTTAGAAACTAACATTTAGTATTTTAATAAAATAAAATATATAAAATATATTATTAAAATTAAATAGAAAGAATTATATAAGGCAAATAATTAGAAGTATAATTATTTATACATAAAAATACATAATTAATTTCATTAAATAATAAAAAATAATGGGAGGCACCAAAATGGATAAATCAAATATTATCATTTCAATAATAATTGTAGTATGTATTGCAGCTGCAGTAGCAGCATATGGTTTAACCAGTAATAACAATAATATATTTACAGATTTAGCCAATATGGGTTCTGATGATTCTTCCAGCCATGGTGGGATTTTAGCAAATAGTGCTAGTTCACATGGAACTAATACCGCTAGAAGTGGAAGTGGTTCTAGTAGCGGAGGCGGTTCCAGTGGTGGAGGTGGCTCCGGCGGAGGCGAATGTGGTGGATTCGAAATTAGTCAAGCACAAGCACAAACTATAGCACAAAACCATATACACGTTGATGGTTGCACTGCTGTATATAGTAGTGAAGATAGTGAAAATTACTACTTTGTTGTTGTTGATAGCAATGATAAGGTTGTAGACGGTATTAATGTAAACAAACAAACTGGAAAAACCGGTAAAACTTAATGTAATAAACATAAAGTAGGAGAATCTTTCTTCAACTTTGATTTTTTTTATAACTAAAAACATTGAATATAAATATTATAAAAACATATTTTTATATACTGTATAGTAGGGCCCGTAGCCTAGCTGGATAGGGCGTCGGACTTCTAATCCGAAGACCCCGGG
>JAKSUH010000080.1 GCA_024413395.1 archaeon | reverse complement strand
TTTTAGGTTTTGCATTAGCTTCTCTTTCTGCTGTTTATATTTTTAAATATCATATGGCAGAATATATTCCTGAATCTACAGGAAATTTTGTATTTACTAGAAAAATGGAGCTAAAATTAGCTACAAAATTGGTTAAATTTGCAATTCCTGTTATTATCACTGCAATCGCTGAAATGCTTATTTATAATGTATGTACATTGGTTATGGGTAAATATTTAACTACTACTGATGTGGGATACTTTGCAGCAGTTGATCCAATTGCTCGTTTACCTTTGATGATTTCAATTTCACTTGCTACTTCTATTTTACCTGCAGCTAGTGAAGCTTTCGCTACAAAAGATAAAGATACATTACAGAATTATGTTTCTTTGTCTTATAGGTATGCATTGCTCTTTGTTATTCCTATGTGTATAGGTATTGCTTGTTTCTCTATTCCAGTTTTAAGAATTTTCTACTTTACAAATTCTGCTTATACAAATGGGGCATTAGCTTTAGCAATTTTAGCTATTGGTATGACATTTTATTCTGTATTTAGTATATCAACAAGTATTGTTCAAGGAATTGGAAATCCTAGAATTCCTATGTACATTTTAATCTTTGGTGTAGTTGTTACAACAGTTTGTAATATTTACATGGTTCAAGCTTATGGTATTG
Source organism: archaeon (assembly GCA_024413395.1). Lineage (GTDB taxonomy): Archaea > Methanobacteriota > Methanobacteria > Methanobacteriales > Methanobacteriaceae > Methanocatella. Next base: position 6,081 of record JAKSUH010000080.1, on the reverse strand, counting down.
CTGGTGGATCTTTAGCTACTACTATTGCATGTTTAGCAATGATGATTCCAATTGTCTATTTAGTTTTCAAATTAACTGATACTAAACCACCTGCTATTTCTATTGGTAAAATTATTCTTGCTTCACTTATTATGGGTCTTATTTGCTGGTTTATTCCAAAAACTATACTTGGATTTATTGTAGCTTTAATAATAACTCCATTTCTTTATGTAGTTGCACTTGTTTTACTACAATTCTTTACTAAAGATGATTTAGATAATTTCAGAGGGTATGCTTCTAAATTAGGTCCTTTATCTGGAGTATTTAATAAAATATTAGATCTTGTTGAAAGAATCGAATTTAGAAATTAATTATAGAAAGATATTATAAATAAAAACTTTATATATATTTTTAGGGATTATCTATGACCGATGTAACTGCTAGTATTAAATATAAGATTAATTTAAATGGTGAAATTTTTTTATTAGATTCTAAAAAATATCATTTAATTGAAGGAATTTTAGACGCTGGTTCAATTACAAAAGCAGCTAAACAAGTTGATATTTCATATAGAACTGCTCTAAATTACATTGATAAAATTGAAGATAGTCTCGATATTAAATTAGTTAACACTATTAAAGGTGGAAAAGGTGGTGGCGGTGGAGCTAGCCTTACACCTGAAGGATATTCAATTTTAAAAGAATGTAAAAAGTTTAATGCTATGTTAAGTTTACATAAACGTGTTAATGAAATTGAATCCGTTGTTACTAGCATTGATGAAGATAAACAAGTAATGACTATTGATATAGCGGATAATAATGTTAATATTCCTTTAAATTATAATTATGAAGTTGGACAACCAGTTTTAGCTTTAATAAATTATGATAATATTTTTATAATGTTAGAACCAATTAAATCTAGTATTGGAAATATTTTAAAAGGCACAATAATTGAATTAAAATTATTAGGCGAAATTGTTAGAGTTAAAACAAAAGTAGATAATATTGAGGTTTCTTGTCTTGTTGCTATTGCTTCTTTTAAAGATTTAGATTTAAAAATTGGAAAAGAAATTTATTTAGGATTTAATGCTATATCTGTAGCTACATTAAAATTATAAAGAGGGATTAAAATTTTAGAAATTATTATTGATGAGGATAAATGTGATGGTTGTGGTAATTGTGCTGAAATCTGTCCAAAAAGTGATAAAATTTGGAGAGTAGGTAGTGTAGCACGTATATTAGATTTAAGATATTGCCATGTTTGTACTATATGTGCAATGGTTTGCCCTCAAGATGCTATAGATATACGTAGAGACATCCTTGATGCTTATAATATTGACCTTTAATTTAATTTAATTTAATTTAATTTAAGTGATAGTATGACAAGACAAAATAATGCTTCAAGAAAAACTTCAGAAACAGAAATTGATATAACTTTAAACATTGATGGTAGTGGAAAATACAATATTGATACTGGTGTAAATTTCTTCAATCATATGTTAGAATCCTTTTCAAAACATAGTTTAATGGATTTAGATGTAAAAGCTATTGGCGATGTTGAAATTGATGATCATCATACTGTAGAAGATATTGGAATTTTACTTGGCGAAGCATTTTCACAAGCTATTGGTGATAAAAAAGGAATTAAAAGAATGGCTCATGCTATGGTGCCAATGGATGATTCAATAGCAACTGTAGCAATTGATATTAGTGGTCGTAGCTATTGTAATATAGATTTAGACTTTACAAATCCTAAAATAGGTGACATGACTTCTGATGTAGTTGTACATTTCTTCGAATCCTTTGCAAGTTCTGGAAAAGTCAATATTTATGGAACTGTTAAAGGTTCAAATGATCACCATAAAGCAGAAGCTCTCTTTAAAGCATTTGCTAAATCATTAAAAGACGCTTGTAAAATTGAACATGACCAAATTCCATCTACTAAAGGCGTTTTATAATTGAGATAATTCTATCTCATTTTTTTATTTTTTAAAATAGTTCATATTATGGCCTATTTGCTTAATAAAGTTTAAATATTAGTTTTTATAAATTTTATTTGAGGATAATTTATGGAAACTATAATCGAATTTGTTAATGTTGTTAAAAAATATAATAATGTTCCAGTAGTAGATAATTTATCTTTTAAAGTTAACAAAGGCGAAATTTTTGGTTTTTTAGGACCTAATGGGCTGGAAAAAGTACTTCTATAAAGCTGATGGTAGGACTTTTAGATGCCACTAAAGGAGAAATTATCATTGATAATGAAGATATCTCTAAAATAGATAGCTCAATTATTGGTATTTCTCCACAAGATTTAGTTTTATGGGATTATTTAACTTGTAAAGAAAATTTAAAGATTATTGGAAAAATGTATGAAGTTCCAAATGATATTTTGAATAAAAGAGTTGATGAAATATTAGAGTTAGTTAAATTAAATGATAAAAAAGATACTATAATTTCAAAATTATCTGGTGGAATGAAACGTAGAATGAACATAGCTATGGCTACAATCCATGATCCTGGAATTATTGTATTAGATGAACCATCAGAAGGATTAGACCCACAATCTAGACGTGTTTTATGGGATTATATTATTTATCTTAAAAATCAAGGAAAAACAATCATTTTAACAACTCATTTAATGGATGAAGCAGATATTTTATCTGATAGAATAGCGATTATTGACCATGGAAAATTATTAAAATTAGACACTCTTGAAAATCTTAAAAAATCAATAGGTGAAGGAGACACTGTAGAAATAGAATTAGATTATAATTATTCTATGGATAATATTTTAACTTCATTAAAAAAAAAATAAAGACATTTCAAATATTTTTGCTAGTGAAAATACAATCACTTTAATTATTTTAAATGCTGCAAATAAATTACCAGAAATTATTCACACTGTAGAAGAGAATAATTCAACAATTAAACATGTAGCTATTAGACAGAATACTTTAGAAGATGTCTTCATTGAATTAACAGGTAGGCAGCTGAGGGAGTAAAATGAAGGTTTTAGATTTAGCTTTTAATAATTTTAAATTCTTATCAAGAGATAAAAAGAATTTATTATTCCTTATTCTCTTTCCAATAATCTTTATGGTTATTTTTGGATCTGTATTTGGTGGAGATTATTTCGATGATGGGACTTTTGCTGTTGGAATTTTAAATTTAGATGAAGGATATAATGATTATAATCTTTCTAGTGATTTTATTCAGGTTCTAGAAGATGCAGAATATGATAATTCAAATCATATGTTTAAAATTACAAATGTATCGGACCAAACTACTGGAGAAAGTTAATTGAGAATTCCACTATTTCTGGATTAATAATTATACCAGAAGATTTCACAGAATCTCTTATTACTCACCAACCAGTTAATTTAACACTTAAAGGAAATCCTTCTTCACAAGAGTACGGAGTCTTTATGGCTTTATTTTCAGGAGTTTTAGATGGATTTTCATCTCAAATAAGTGGTCAAACTACAAAATTAATTGTTTTTAATAATGAGCCTTTAAATGGAACTGATTCATTTAATAGTTTTGATTATATTGTTCCAGGATTAATTGTATTTGCAGTTTTAATGACTGTGACTACTGTTAGTTCAAACATTTCAAAAGAAGTTGAAAATGGAATGTTAAATAGATTAAAATTATCTAAAATGAAAAGTCGAGATTATGTATTAACTAATTTAATTTCTTGGTCATTAATTGGTATTATTCAAGTAATTATATTATTAATCATAGCTGTTTTAATTGGTTATCACTGGAAAGGTGGTTTAATTTCAATGATTTATGCTATAATTTTAGGAATCATTACAACAATTTCATCAGTTGCATTATCTATGATTATTGTATCACTTTCAAAATCTGTTGAACAAGCTACTAATTTAGCTCCAATTATTGTTGTTCCTTTAAGTTTCTTAGCAGGGTCCTTTTCCCAATGAAAGGATTTGATTTATTTACAATTAACGGATATAGTGTAGATATTTTAGAAATCTCTCCATGGTATCAAGCTACACAAGGATTTACTAGTATTTTAACCTATGGCAATGGTTTAATGGAGATTTTACCAAGATTAGTTGTAATTCTTCTTATGGGATTAATATTGTTAGCTATTGCAATGATTTTATTTAATCGTAAATTAAATAGATTAAATAATTAGGTGATTGCTATGAAAAAAGTAAAAATTACAGTCATGAAAAAAGTATCCTATGATGATTTAATTGCAGAATATGAGAATCCTATTGAACATGCTTGTGATGTTGAAATAGGTGATGTATTCATTGCAGAGGGTATTGAAAAACCAGAAGGTTTTTGTACCAGTGCATGGGATTCTCTTGCTCCTTTTGTTATGGCCTTATCTTATGGTGCTGAAGATTTTTATGATGGATGGATGAAAAATAAAAAATCAGCTATGATTTCATGTAATGATGGGTTCCGTCCTGTTAGTTTTCTTTTAGAAACTATAGAAGAATAGTTTTTAACTATTTTTATTTCTTTTTACAAGAATTTTTTCTTTATCATCAATGATGAATATAGCTATTAATAATAAGATTAGTATTAATACAAGCATTAATGCAGATACTATTTTAAATGAGTTCATTGAGACTACACTATGGGTAATATTGCCTCCACTAATGTATACAACAATTACTAGGAATATTGATGAACCAATTGCTGCAGAAATTTGTCTTAATGTATTATTAACTGCACTTCCATCTTCAACTATATCAGATACCATTGCTATGGTCCATGTTGTTACCGGTATTAAACCTAGACCAAATCCAAGATAACGGATTACTTGTGTTCTTATATAGTACATAACTGCTGAATCTACAGTATATGTTATCATTCCCACAAATCCTACTATCATTAAACTACATGAAGCAATTAATACTTTTTTAATTCCAATTTTAGATACTAATATAGCTCCAATAAAGTTAGTAACAATCATTAATATTCCACCAGGGAAATTTATTAATGCAGATGTTGTTGCAGAGTGATAAGCAATTCCCTGGAAATATACTGGTAAAAGGGCAGTACATCCATTTAAACATAAGTATAAAACACATACATATAAAGTTCCAATAACAAAATATTTCTCTTCAAATACTTTGAGATTTAATAATGAATCATCTATTAAGTTCTGACGTTTTATAAATAATATTACTGTTATAACTCCAATAATAAATGGAATTATTACAAATAAACTATCAAATCCAAATTCTGCGATATTTGTAAATCCTAATATTATTCCAGTTACTCCAACAATTGATAAAACTACTGAAATAACGTCTAATGGATGATATTCAGTTTTAAAAATATTTTTAATTAAAGGATATCCGATTATTAATAAAATAAATGATGCAATAGAGAATAATTCAAATATCACTCTCCAACTATAATTATCAATTATGAATCCACCTACAAACATACCACATACAGGTGCAAAACCAATTATTAAACCAAAGAATCCCATACTAATTTGCCATTTCTCTTCAGGAAGTATTTTATAGATTAATATTTGAATATATAGCATTAAAATACCATTACTAATACCTTCTAACACTCTTCCTAAGATTAAAACTTCAATTGATTGAGAAAAGTAAGATATTATTGAACCAATAAGAAATAATGAAATAACGCTTATAAACACCGTTTTATTTTTAAAACGACGTAAAAATGAATGCTGATAAGGGGATCATAACTCCTACAACCAGTAGATATGCAGAATATGTTCATTGTGCAATTGTAGAGGTTACTCCAAAATCTCCCATCAAATAGACGATTCCAGTTGTAATAATTGATTGAGAGATTGTAATAAGCATTCCTGCTAAAATAAATATTATAATTGTAATTGTCTTATTGTCAAATTTCATTATATCCAACTAATATATTATTTTTTAATTGTATATACAATTTATTTTAAAATTTAATCATAAGATTATCAAGAAGTGAAAATTATTTTTAAAAAAAGAAAAAAGAAAGTAGCTAAAAAGCTACTTAAAGATACTGCACTTATTCTGGTTTGCAGATTAAATCGGTTTTACGACCACGGTTACCTTCTTTCATGTGAGGGGTTCTTAATACGGTGTCGTTT
>JAKSUH010000008.1 GCA_024413395.1 archaeon | reverse complement strand
AATTATTAATTTAGTTAAGTGGGGAATAAATAATGGAACTTACTGAAGTTATTAATAAAAGAAAAAGTATTAGAGGTTATAAGAACGAACAAATTACAGAAGAAGAATTAGAATCTATTTTAGATGTGGCTAATAAAGCTCCAAATGCAGGGCCTTTTCAATTAACAGTTATTCAGGATCAAGAATTTTTAAAAGAAGTTAATGATACTGCAAAAGCTATTATGCTTGATAGTGAGGGTTTTTATGAAAGAGAGAGCTTTTCTACCTGGTTATGAACCTCTTTATGGTGCTCCAACTGTAATTGTACTTTCATCTCCAATAACTCCATTTACTCAAACTAATGTGGCTTGTTCTGCAACAACAATGATTTTAAAAGCTACTGATTTAGGAATTGGTACTTGTTATGCTGTTTCTCCGATATTAGCTTTATCTAAAGATGAGTTTGTTGAAAAATTAAATCTTCCTGAAGGTTATGTTCCTGTTGCTGCAATATTAATGGGTTATGCTAATGGAGAAGGATTCCCAACAGAAAAACAAGAAGTAGATAATATTAACAGAATCTGAGATCATGGTAAAATATTGTCCTAAATGTGGATATATGAATGATGATGGATATGATTACTGCTGTAAATGTGGTACTTCTTTATCATCTAATAAAAAGATTTTATTAATCCTAATTTATTTAATAACTATTTTACTTTCTTGGGGATGGGTTTTAATTCCTAAACCTTCAGTAATTAGTTTTTACTGTCTTTTCTTTCCATTTTTCTTTTTTTCATCTCCAAATAAAAGATTAAAAAAGCATGCTTATATATTAATGTTGATTTGTTTAACTGGTTCTATTCTTAATTTAATAATACTTTTCTATGGCAATTTTTATTTATTTCCTTAATTAACTTTATATTTGATTGTTTTTTATAATAATACCATGGTCAGTACTTTGATAAATGATTTTAGGAAATATTTAGATGTTGTTGAATATTTAAAAGAAAATAAGAAAATTGATTTTACTAGGTTTAATAATTTTCCTTATAATATTACTAACTATTATGAATTATTGTCAGCATAATAAGTTAAATAAAATGCCTAGTGATTATACGGCCATGATTAAACAATTTTCTTCTTTAAATAATTCATTTTTTAAAAAATTAGATTTTGACAATTTATCCGGCTATTGGGAAATATTATCCAATAGTTTTCCTAAAATCGATTCAAATATTTTATTTGTTCTTTTTAATGAAATTATTACAAACATTTTAGATTATTCAAAATGTACAAGTGCTTATTTTATGGGTTATGATTATCCAAATTCATCAATAATTGACCTTTGTTGTATTGATAATGGTATATCAATTCCAAAATCTTTTGAAATAGCTAAAATACCCTCTAAAAATGATAGTGAAGCTATCTATGAATCTATTAATGGTAAATCTGTGTAAATCTTTTTTGAAGAATTAGCTAGTAATGGATTAAATAGATTATCAAATATTATCACCTTTGGATTTAAAACAGAACTATTAATAGCTTCAAGAGGAGGGTTATGTGATTTAACTTCTCAAGGAGTAAGATTATACGATATTGAGGATTATGAAATTAATGGAACTTTAATTGCAATGAGATTTGATGAGACTATTAAAAAAGAAGTGTTATTAAACTTTTTAAACCCTAAGTTAATACATAGAATAAAATAAAGAAAAAAAGAAGAAAATATTTAAACAATTGCGAAATGAATATCTCCTGTTAAGATACATGGAAGTATTTGTAATGGATTTAAATTGAAATCGCCCATAGATTTTTCTACAGCATTTCCACGACTATAACCTTGTCCCCAATTGTATTCACGAATATCGGATACAATGTCTCCACCAAATATTTTTTCTGCAGCTTTATCATTTACAATAACTATTATATGAGGTGATATGCCATATGTGTTTTCCATCATTTCTTTTGCATGTACATATGGATTTCCATCCATCATATGAATGTTATGTAATGTACAACCGGATGCATCATGTGTACTTCCCGGATATATCCAAGTAAAACCAGTCATATTCCAAGTTGCAGCCATATCTACTCCAGGAATTCCTCCTTCACTTTCATCTTCAGCTAAAATAAGCACTGATGAAAGAACAGTTACTCCGATAATAGCTAATATGATTAATACTATTATTAGTTTAAATATGGTTTTCATATATATATGGATCGAATTTATTAGTATTTAATCTTATCTTGAGATTATAAGTTTATTTTTAAAAAAACTTTTAATAAATTAATCGAACTTTAAAACTAAGCCTTTTAACTAAATATTTATATACTTATGATTTTTATATATATAAATAAGCTTTTTAAAACTGTGTCTAATCAATTTTTATTTTTAACAGTAATTATGATTAGAAATATTTTAAAAATCAATATTAATCGTGATTAATATGTTGTTAACTAAAAAATTTGTATTAGTTTTAGTATTTCTAAGTCTATTATGTATGTCTACTGCTTGTGCAGCGGATGTATCTGTAGATCAAACAAATACTGATTTTTTCACAACAGATTTATCTCAAGAAAATATTATTGTTGGTTCTGAATTAAATAATGATGGTGCTGTTTTAGGTAATTCTAACAATGGTACTACAAGAATCGTAACACAGTTTACTACAGAAGCTATTATTACAGCTATTAATGAATCTAGTGATGGAGATACAATTTTATTATTACCAGATACTTATATAGGAGCAAAATCTATTGATGTGAATAAAGCAGTCTCTATAATTGGTAATAACTCTAGTATTACACTAAATAAGTCTTATAGTGAGCCACTTATGAAGATTTCTGTCTCTAATGTTCAACTTAAAGGTATAACTCTTTTTAATTGTAGTTGTACAATGGGGCCAGCTTTAACCATTAGATCTTTAGTGGGTAGTCAACCTAGTGATATTGAGATTATTGATTGTAATTTTATCAACTGTACTGCTACTAGTGGTTTATCAGAAGGTGGTGCAGTATTTATTGATTATACTTGTTCGAATATTCACTTTTTAAATTGTCTTTTTTAAGGTAATAAAGCAATAAATGGTTCTCTCTGAGCAAGTAGTGGTGGTGCTTTAAGAATAGGTAAGTGTACTAATGTTACTGTTGAGTATTGTGATTTTATTAACAATTATGCTGAAACTTATGGTGGTGCTATTGAGTTAGAATATTCTGATAGTACTCATATTATTCATTGTTATTTTGAGAATAATACTGCTTTAGTAGATGGTGGTGCTCTTGATTTTTGGAATGAAGCTGATAGTGGTTCTTATGTATCTGATTGTATATTTGTAAATAATAAAAATTATTACAAGCTTGAAAGTGCAACATACTATCGTGATGGTGGAGCAGGAATATATCTCTTTGGTGATAATACTGTAATTGATAATTGTACTTTTATTGCTAATGAAGCTTATCTTGGTGCTGGAATTTCTATCATCGGTCATAACAATGGTGTTACCAATTGTAAATTCATAAATAATACTGCTTATGATAATTATACTTATGGTGGTTTAGGTGCTGGAGTATTAATAGTAGGAAATAATGCAACTGTTGAAAATTGTACTTTCGAAAATAATACTGGTGTTAATGGTACTTCTGCATTTATTGCAGGTACTAATCAATCTTTTATGCACTGTAATGTAACAAATAATATTGCATCTGATTCTGGAGCTGGTTTTTATGTTATTGGAGATGTCACATATCTTGAAGACATATATGCTCATGCTAATGTTGCAGAGAATGCAGGTGTTCTTTTTGTTAAAGGTAATAACACTATATTAAATGATTCAGCATTATGGGATAATAATGCAACCATTAATGGTGGTGCTGCATATATTGAAGGTTCTAATACTACTATACAAGATTCTATTTTCGTAAAAAATAATGCGATACCTGATGAAAAAGCTTTAGATCAAGGTTTAGGTGGAGTACTTTATGTTGATGGTAAAGATATTGAAGTAATTAGGACTGCTTTTAATCATAATACTGCACGTAATGGAAGTGCTATTTATCTTGCTACAGGTACTACTAATCTTAGAATAGATAATACAACTATCGCAGATCTTGAAAAAAATCAAGCTTGGGTTTATTCATTACCTATTAATTATAATAGTAGTTCTAAGAAAGTAACTATAATTTTACAAGGTGGAAACAATATTCTCAATGCATTTTATAATACTGGTGATGTTTCATCAATATTCTTACAGATGAAAATGGTACATATATAAATCCTGTTTTATGTGCAGAAAATTCTCAAGGTGGTAAATTATTCTACCAAGATGATTATGAAGCAAATCAAATCATTCAAGTTACTGCATATAACCTAGATAAAGATGTTGTTAATGATTTCACTAGTACAACTGATTTTAATGGTACAGTTTCTTTTGATGTAGATTTAGGTTATGAAATTAGATTTGTTAAAGCTACTCATCCTAATGATGATTATTATAAAGCTATAACCAATCTCACTGCTATTAACTTTGAAGAAGGAATAGTTGTTTCTAATATTGAAATGGATTATGGTCAAGGTGAAGATATATGGGCGATTTATAAGATTGATAATGTTGGTCAAAATGATGTGCCTATAGATTTTTATGCTATTAATTTAGATACAAATGAAACCACATACCTTGGTACTAATAATACCTTAAGTGCTGGTGAAGTCTATCTTAAAGATTTATCCATTTTAAATACATTAAAACCTACTCCTAGCAATTATTTAATTCTCACAATGACTCAAGATAATATGACTGTAGGTAATGGTTCTTTAATCATTAACCCTATGATGTTGACTTAAACCTTAAAGTTAATATTGATAAAGAGGTCATAAATCTTGGAGATGAAGTAAAAGTTTCTATAACTGTTGAAAACTTTGGTCTGCTACTGCTAAAAATACTAATGTCACCTTCGATTTACCTGAAGGATTTGAAATAATCTCTTATAACTCAAGTATTGGTACTTGAGATAATTCTGTTTGGAATTTAGGAGATATTGAGCCAGCTAATTATACATTAGTTATTATTGGTAAATTTAATAAAGCAGGTGCTTTTGAGTTTAAAGCATATGCAAATACTACTTCTCCTCTTGTTGAAGAAAGAACTGGTAATTTAACTGCAAAGATAAATGGTGTTGTGAATGAAAATGCTAAAGATAATAACACTGAAAATGAAACAATTAGTCAAACTTTAAAACCAACTGGTAATCCTTTAGTTATGGCTATTCTTGCATTATTTGTTATTCCTTTAGGTTTTTATAGAAGAAAATAAACTTTTAAATTATGAATTAATTAATTTTAATTCATTTTTTCTATTTTTTTAAAATTTAGTTATTAACTTTTTTTATAGTTCTTTTTTAATTTTAAATTTTATGCTGTTTATAAAATTAACAAAATATTATTAATCATGAAAAGTAAATAATATAATAATAAAATTTATGGTGATAATTTGATAATTGGTTGTTCAGCTTCACAAGATTTAGCAGCAAAAGTTGCTTATGAATTAAATGAAGAGTTATGTTATGTAGAAAATAAGAAATTCCCTGATGGGGAAAGATATCTCCGTGTTGATGGTAAAATAGATGATGAGGTTACTATTATCCAATCAACTTGTTATCCTCAGGATGAAAATCTTATTGAGTTATTATTCTTAATTAAAAATCTTAAAGACTTAGGAGCTAAGAAAGTTAAAGTGGTAGTTCCTTATATGGCTTATGCAAGACAAGAAAAACGTTTCAAAAATGGTGAAACTATTTCTGCACAAATCGTAGCTAGTTTAATTCAATCAGCAGGTGCAGATGAATTTATTTCTATAAATTTACATGAAGAATGTGTCCTTAACTTCTTTGATATTCCTGCTAAAAACTTATCTGCTATGCCTGCAATTGCAGAATACATTGCTGGAGTTACTGATGAAAAACCTATTATTTTAGCTCCAGATAAAGGAGCTTATCCTTTTGCTCAAGAAATTGCAGAAATTTTAGACTGTGATTGTACATATTTAAGTAAAGTCCGTTTAGGACCAGATAAAGTTGAAACTAGAATTGTTGATGTTCGTTGTGATGGAGCAGAAGGTGAATCAACTGTAAATATTGACGCTGTTAAAGAAAAACGTGTTTTTATCATTGATGATATTATTGCTACAGGTGGAACTATTGTAAATGCTATTAAACTTTTACAAGCAAATGGTGCTAAATCTGTTGACGTGTGCTGTGTACATCCTATTTTAGTAAATGGTGCTGTTGCAAGAATTTATGCAGCTGGTGCTGGTAGTATTATAGCTACTAACACTATTTCTTCTGATACAACACGTGTTTCACTTGCTAAAACTATTGCTAATGCATTGAAGTAGGTGTTTTATGATTGATAAAGCAAAATTTAAAGAGGATATTCTAAAAATTTGTAATGATATCTTAGAAAAGAATGGTGAATATAATCTAATGGAAGAGATATCAGTTATGAATATGTCCTCTAAAATTATATTTTTAGGTAGTTTAAAAGTCTTTGATGAAAGTAAAATTTCAACCATTAATAACGAATTAACAAAATCTTTAGAAAAGCTTGGAAAACTAACTATTAAACATCAGAGAGTTGTTCCATGTTGTTCTTTACCTTTTGAACAAATTAGTTTTCAGATAACTGTTTTTGAGGATTAATTAATGAAAGAATTCAAACTTAAATCACCATATAAACCATTAGGTGATCAACCTCAAGCAATTAATTCATTAGTAGATGGTATAAATAAAGGTTTTAGAGAACAGACTCTTTTAGGAGTTACTGGGTCTGGAAAGACTTTTACAATGGCTAATGTTATTGAAAAAGTTCAAAAACCTACACTTATTATTTCTCATAACAAAACTTTGGCTGCTCAATTATATGAAGAATTTAAAGAGTTTTTCCCTGATAATGCAGTTGAATATTTTGTTAGTTATTATGATTATTACCAACCTGAAGCATATGTACCTAGAACTGACACCTTTATTGATAAAGAAGCTTCAATTAATGAAGAATTAGATGTAATGAGACATTCTGCAACACAATCTCTTCTTTCAAGAGATGATGTGATTGTTGTTAGTTCTGTAAGTTGTATTTATGGTGCAGGTTCACCACAAGATTATGGTGATTTCGCTTTTATATTAAATGTCGGTGATATTTATGATAGAAGTGAAATTATAGCTAAACTTATTTTTTTACAATATGAACGTAATGATATTCAATTTGATAGGGGTCAATTTAGAGTACGTGGGGATGTTATTGAAGTTAATCCTGTTCATGGAACTCCTCCTGTTAGAATTGAACTATTTGGCGATGAAGTTGATTCTTTATCTATAATAAATAAAGTTACTGGAAAACGTGAAGATACTATTGACAGATATATGTTCTTCCCTGCAAAGCACTTTGTTGTAGGTCAAGATAAAATGGACAAAGCTTTGTTTGATATAAATCAAGAGTTAGATGATAGAATCAACGAGCTTAATGCTTTAAATAAGTTAGTTGAAGCACAAAGGTTAGAACAAAGAACTCGTTTTGATATAGAAATGTTGCAAGAAATGGGTTACTGTCCTGGAATAGAAAACTATTCTATGCATTTATCTGGTCGTAATTGGGGAGAAAGACCATATACATTAATTGATTACTTCCCTGATGACTATTTAACAATTATTGATGAATCTCATGTAACTGTTCCTCAAATTAGGGGAATGTATAATGGAGATAGGTCTCGTAAACAAACTTTAGTTGATTATGGTTTTAGACTTCCTTCAGCACGTGAAAACCGTCCTTTAAAATTTGATGAATTTGAAAGTGTTACTAATCAAGTTATATATATTTCAGCCACTCCAGGAACTTATGAAACTTCTAGAAGTCAAAATATTACCGAACAAATTATTAGACCAACCGGATTAGTTGACCCAGAGATTATTATTCGTTCTGTTAAAGGACAAGTTGAAGATTTATTAAAAGAAGTTCAAATAAGAGCAGAAAAAGATGAAAGAGTTCTTGTTACAACATTAACTAAAAGAATGGCTGAAGATTTAACTGATTATTATGCTAGAATAGGAATAAAAGTCAGATATTTGCATTCTGAGATAGATACTCTTGAGCGTATTGAAATTATTGATGATTTAAGACGCGGTGTCTTTGATGTTCTTGTAGGTGTAAATTTATTGAGAGAAGGTTTAGATTTACCTGAAGTTTCCCTTGTAGCTATTTTAGATGCAGATAAAGAAGGATTTTTAAGAAGTGAAACTTCACTTATTCAGACTATTGGTCGTGCAGCACGTAATGTAAATGGCCAAGTATTAATGTATGTGGATGATATGACTGATTCTGTACATAATTCTGTTGATATTACCCGTAAAAGACGTGCTCTTCAATTAAAATATAATGAAAAACATGGAATTGTTCCTAAAACAACTACACGTAATTTAAAACAGAAAAAAGAAGATATTGAAAAATATGATAAACCAGGAACAGATTTATCTAAAATGCCTAAAGATGAACTTAGACTTCTTATAAAAGATTTAGAAGACGATATGAAAGAAGCAGCTAGTAAATTGGACTTTGAAAGAGCTGCTGATTTAAGAAATAAATTATACGAGCTTAAATCATTTTTAAAAATACAAATCTTTATTAATTAATTTAATTATATATCCTATTATATGAGTGAACAAAATTCGAGACCAAAATTTAAAAGTAGAAAATTATTTCTATTTGCAATGATGGGTTCTGTTATAGGATTAGGTAATATTTGGAGATTCCCTTCAGTATTGTATACTAATGGTGGTGCTTCATTTTTAATAGCTTATTTATCAATTCTATTTATTTTAGGTGTATCTCATTTATTTTTAGAATATGGTATCGGTTTTAAGTTCAAATCTTCTGTTTCTGGAGTTTTTTCAAAAATTAATAAAAAATATGAAGTTATAGGATGGTTTTTACCTTTAAATATTTTTTTAGTTTTAACATATTATGTTTGTATTTTATCTTGGGGCTTAATTTATTTCTTATTGAGTTTTTCACAAGCTTGGGGTACCAATACCAATGGATTTTTTAATAATTTACTTTTAAATTCAGCTACTCCAACAGTATCAGGTACTCTATCTTTTTCAATACCTATATTGGTAGGATTAATTGTTTTATGGTTTTTAATATGGTTGGCTACTAGTAGAGATTTGGATAAAGCTATTGGGGCTATTTGTAGGTATTTAATGTCTATAATGTTTATTTTAATGGTTTTTGTTGTAATTTTTACATTTACATTACCTGGTTCTATGGTAGGTATACACAATTTATTTAAACCAAACTGGGCAATGCTTTTAACTCCAGGATTATGGTTAGTAGTATTAGCTCAAATTGCTTTTTCAATGGGGTTAGGTGATTCTACAGCTATATCTTTTACAAGTTATTTAGAAAAAGAGTCTAAACTAATGGATAATGCTATAATAGTTACTGTAATCAATTTTCTTTTTGGTATTGTAGCTTCATTAGGAGTATTTTCAATTCTTGGTTTTATGTCTTCATCTCAAGGAGTACCTTTTAATACTGTGGTTACTGAGGGTACTGGTTTGGTTTTTGTTGCATTTCCTACTATTTTTAATACAATGGGTATGTTAAGTTATATTATAGCTCCTTTATTCTTCTTATGTTTCTTATTTGCAGGGTTTACTTCTGCAATTGCATTATTTGAGCCAATGTCTTCGTCATTATCAGATAAATTTAATTTTTCAAGATTTAAATCTGCATCTATAATGGCTATAGTTGGTCTTTCGATTTCATTGTTATTTGCAACTGGATCTGGTCAATATATGGTTAACGTTGCTGATTCCTTTTTAAATGAAATTACATTATCTGTTGTAATTTTATGTGAAGCTATTGTATTTGCTTGGATTTATGGTGCTGATAAACTTAAACCTATTTTAAATGAAAATTCTAAATTCCAAATTGGAACAAAATGGATTTTCATTGTTAAATATTTAATGCCTATGGTGATTATTTTCTTATTAATAAACGGTATATACAACTTTATTTGTAAAAATACATTAGCTGATTATGTTGTTCAATTATTCTTTGTATCAATTTTAGTTATAGTTCCTATAATTTTAACTAAATTAGCTGCTAGAAATAAGAATTTCTATAAAGAGAATTCTAATTAATTTGCTTAATTTCAATGAAATTTCTTTTTTTTTAAATAGATTAATTATATATATAGATAAAATCAATATTAGTTTGTATAACATAAAACAATTTTATATATAATAAATATATTCAAATGCTCTTACAAATGAGTATTTTTATATAAAAACAATATTTTAATCTGGTGTAATAATGGATTCAAATTTTAATCAAAAAGAAATTATTTTAAAAGGTGCAAGAGAGCATAATCTTCAAAACATTGATTTAAATATTCCTAGGGATAAATTTGTAGTCGTAACTGGTTTAAGTGGTTCTGGAAAATCTTCTCTTGCTTTTGATACTATTTATGCTGAAGGACAGCGTAGGTATGTTGAATCTTTATCTGCATATGCAAGACAATTTTTAGGGCAGATGAAGAAACCTGAAATGGATTATATTGAAGGTTTATCACCTGCTATTTCAATTGATCAAAAAACAACAAGAGAAAATCCAAGATCAACTGTAGGAACAATTACAGAAATTTATGATTATTTAAGATTATTATTTGCTAGAGTAGGAATTCCACACTGTCCTAATTGTGGTAAAGAGATTTCACAACAAACTATAGGTCAAATTGGTGATTCTATTATCGAAGAAGGAGAAGGAATTAAAATACAAGTTCTTGCTCCTGTTGTAAAAGATAAAAAAGGTCAACATAAAACAGTCTTTGAAGACCTAAAAAATAAAGGTTTTGTACGTGTACGTGTTGATGGTGAAATACGTGATTTAGAGGAAGATATTGAATTAGCTAAAACATTTCGTCATGATATAGATGTTATTGTTGATAGATTAAAAATAAGAGAAGATGTGGACTTTAGAAGAAGATTAGTTGATTCTTTAGAAACTGCATGTGAACTTACAGAAGGAATAGTTTCTGTATTATATCAAAAAGATGGTGAAGAATATGAAAAATCCTATTCAGAACACTTTGCTTGTGTTGATTGTGGTATTAATTTTGAAGAAATAACTCCTCGTATGTTCTCATTTAATGCTCCACAAGGTGCATGTCCTGAATGTAATGGTATAGGTTCTAAAATGGAGATAAATCCTGATTTAATTGTACCTAATAAAATGTTAACACTTAATGAAGGAGCTATTGTTCCATGGTCTAAATCTTCTAAAAAAGAAAATTATTATTATCAAATGCTTGAAGCAGTTTCAAATTACTATGGATTTAGTATGGACACTCCTTTTGAAGAATTATCTGATGAAAATCAGAATAAAATTCTTTATGGTACTGGAGATAGAATTCCATTTACATTTAAACGTAGAAATAAGTCTTATCAAGTTAATCGTAAATTTGAAGGTGTTATTCCGAGAATGGAAAGATTATATCTTGAAACTAAATCAAATTATAATAGAAAATATATCTCTAAATTCATGTCTGATCGCAAATGTCATGTTTGTGGAGGTAAAAGGTTACGTCCTGAAGTATTGGCAGTTACTATTGATGGAAAATCAATTGCAGATGTTTGTGAAATGTCTATAAAAGATTGTTATCAATTTTTCTTAGATTTAGAACTTACTGATAGACAACTTTTCATTGCAAAAGAAGTTTTAAAAGAAATTAAAGAAAGATTAAAATTCTTAGTTGATGTAGGGTTAGATTATATTTCAATGGAAAGATCTTCTGGTACTTTATCTGGTGGTGAAGCACAAAGAATTAGGCTAGCTACTCAAATTGGGTCTGGTTTAGTTGGTGTTTTATATATTTTAGATGAACCAAGTATTGGTTTACATCAAAGAGATAATAGAAAACTTATTGGTACTTTAAAACATTTAAGAGATCTTGGAAATACTTTAATTGTCGTAGAACATGATGAAGAAACTATTTTATCTGCAGATTATGTAGTAGATATTGGTCCAGGTGCAGGTGAACATGGTGGTAAAATTGTTACAGTAGGAACACCTCAAGAAATTATGGATAATAAAGATTCTATTACTGGTCAATATTTATCACGTGTTAAAACTATTGAAGTTCCTAAAAAACGTCGTGAAGGTAATGGTAAATCTTTATTAATTAAAGGGGCTCGTCAAAACAATTTAAAAAATATTGATGTAGAAATTCCTCTAGGTAAATTTACTTGTGTTACTGGTGTTTCTGGTTCAGGTAAAAGTAGTTTAATTAATGAAATTTTATATAAAGGATTAAATGGAATTTTAAATAATAAACATACTTTCGCTGGTGATTTTGATGAAATTGAAGGTGTTAGACACATTGATAAAATCATAGCTATTAACCAAAAGCCTATTGGAAGAACTCCAAGAAGTAATCCTGCTACATACATAGGATTATTTACTCCGATACGTGAACTATTTGCAGATACTCCTGAAGCAAAAGCTAGAGGTTATAAACCTGGTAGATTCTCTTTCAATGTTAAAGGTGGAAGATGTGAATCTTGTTTCGGTGATGGTATAGTACAAATTGAAATGCACTTCTTAGCAGATGTATTTGTTCCTTGTGAGGTCTGTAAAGGTAAACGATATAATGAAGAGACATTAGATATTAGGTATAAAGGTAAAAATATCTATGAAGTTTTAGAAATGACTGTAGATGAAGCATTAAAATTCTTTGAAAATATTCCTAAAATTGCTAAAAAGCTTCAAACACTTCATGATGTAGGATTAGGCTATATTAAATTAGGTCAATCAGCAACAACTTTATCTGGTGGAGAAGCACAAAGAGTAAAACTTGCTAAAGAATTATCTAAAACATCTACTGGTAAAACATTGTATATTTTAGATGAACCTACAACTGGTCTTCATTTTGATGATATTAATAGATTACTTAAAGTATTAGATAGATTAACTGATGTTGGAAACTCTGTTGTTGTAATTGAACATAATTTGGATGTTATTAAAACAGCAGACTATATTATTGATTTAGGTCCTGAAGGTGGTGAAGGTGGAGGTCGTGTAATAGCTACTGGAACACCTGAACAAGTTTCTAAAATGGATACTTATACTGGAGAGTTTTTAAGTAAAATCCTTGATAATAATATAACTCCTTATGCAGAACAATTATTAGAGGAAAATAATAAATGATATCAATGTTAATTTTATAGTTAAGGAGTAATAATTATGGAATTTTTTTACTAAAGATTATATTAAAGATTATTTTAAAAGAAATCAGAAATTTCTTATTATTTCATTAGTAATATTTGTTGTGGCGTTTGTTATTGGTTTATTTCTAGTTTTATTACTGTAGATGGTAATATAGGTCTGATTTCTCCATTTGCGATGTCTTATGTTAGTCAAAATGCTAATCATAATTTTATTTTATATCCTTGGGCTAGATATTTTTTTTTATAATAGTTTTGTTTGTTTAGGGGTAATGTGTTTTGGTTTATTATTTTCTATCATCTCTGTTTTAGTAGTTGTTCCTAATGTGTTTATGGTTGGAGTACTCTTTGGTTTTGATCCTCTTTTTGGAGTTCTAAGTATACTTCCTCATGGGATTATTGAATATCCTAGATATTTACTCTCATTAGCAGGGTCATTTATGATAACAAAATGTGTAATTGATTTATTAAAAGGAATATTTAGTAAAAAATATACTGTTAAAGGTGTATTAACAGAATCTAAAATACATTATAAAGATATTTTACTTACTATTGTTTTTATAATAATTTTATTGGCAATTGCTGCTTTTATTGAAGCATATATCACTCCAATGTGTATTGCTTCTTATTATGGTGTTTAGTTACCTATATTTATATATAATTAATTAAAATAATTTAATAAGAGGAGATAATGTGAATTTTAATTTATATGAATCATTTTTAATTTTTATTCGTGGATTTTTAATGGGTTCAGCAGATATTGTTCCTGGTGTATCTGGTGGAACAATAGCTTTAATAACTGGAATTTATGAGAAATTAGTTTATTCTATTAGTAAAATTAACTTTAAATTCTTAAAACCCTTAGTTAAACTTAATTTTAAAGAATTTTGGCATGTATTTTGTGATGAAATTGATTTTAAATTCTTTATACCTTTAGGATTAGGTATTGGGGTTGCAATGCTTTCATTAGCTAAAGTAATTACTTATTGTATGGAAACATACACTGCATTTACTTATGCGTTCTTTTTAGGTTTAATTTTAGCATCTGCTATTGTCTGTTTTAGAAGAATCGAAAAAATAAATGTTAAACATGTAATTTTTGCTATTTTAGGGGCAATTTTAGCTTATATCTTTGTAAGTTTAAATCCAATAGCAGCTAATCATTCACTTCCAGTATTATTTATATCAGGTATGATTGCTATTTGTGCTATGATTTTACCTGGAATTTCTGGATCATTTATGTTATTACTTTTAGGTCAATATGAATATATGTTAAATGCTTTACACAATTTAAATTTCTCAGAAATTATTACTTTTTGTGTTGGAGCTTTAATTGGTATTTTAGGATTCTCAAAAATCTTAAATTATCTTCTTAAAAGTCATGAAGAAATTACAATGGCATTTTTAATTGGTGTTATGGTAGGTACTTTAAAATTACCTGCACTAGCTATTGCAACTTCATTAACTTCATTTACTTTAGTTAGTATTTTACCATGTGTAATTTTTGCAATTATCGGTTTAGTTCTTATTATTGCATTAAAAAGTCAATTTAATAAGAAATCTTAAAAGATTAGGTGATTATGGGTTAATATGTCAAATAGTAATAATAGAATTGAATATATTAGTTTAGCAAGTGTTTTATCTGCTATTGCAGTTGTTTATTTACATACTAATTCAGTTTATCATAATTTTTCTTTTGAAAGATATTGGATTACTGCAAATATCATAGAATGTGTGTTTTATTTTGCTGTACCAATATTTTTTATGATTAGTGGTGCATTACTTTGAATTTAATAAAAGGTATGATATTAAAAAATATTTTTCTAAAAGAATATCAAAAGCAGTAATTCCTTATATTGCTTGGAGTTTCATTGCTATTGTTGTATTACTATTTGTAGGTGATGTGAATATAGTAGATATAAATTCAGTATATATATATTTAAAGGCTTGATTGGTGGAATGATTTTTTCCTATTGGTTTTTTATTCCATTATTTATCTGTTATTTAACTATTCCTATTTTAGCTTATCTTCCTGATGATAAAAAGAAAAACATTTTAATTTATATTGCTACAATAATGTTTATTTTAAACAGTTTAATTCCATTTATTTTGATGTTATTAAATAATCCTATTGACTTTCCATTAAAATTAACTGATGGTAATTTTTCATTTTTTAATGGATTCATGTTTTATGTGATAGTAGGGAATCTATTACATAAATATGATATGGCTCGAAAATTTAAAGTTTTATTATATATTTTATCATAATTGGTCTATTAATGAGTATACTATGTACTATTTATCTTTCTTATAATGCAGGACATGTTGTTTATAGTTTTAGAGGTTATTTAAATGTTCCTTGTGTCCTTTTTTCAGTAGGAATATTTGTTTTCATTAAATATGATCTTGTTAAAATAATGTAAATAAGTATTATAAAAAAATTAGTTAACTTTTTAGATTTTTATACATAGAATCTATTTAATCCATTTAGATATTCTTTGCATTTTTCTAAAGTTTTTTAATATTAATGTATATTCTATAATTTACAGACTATTCTTCCCAATAATACTTATTGGAGTTAGTGTTATATTAATCTGGTTAATTCGTAAAATACCTATTATTAAAAGAACAGTACCTTCTTAAATATTAAAATAAGATTTTTTTTCAATGATTTAAATTAAATAATTTATAAAAAAAAAGAAAAAATAAGAACTATAATAAGTTCTTACGTTGATATTCAGGACTTTCAGGATGTAATAATCCTGGAGCAATATCAAATACAGTTTTACAACCTACAACACCTTCTTGTGATAAACGATAAGCTGCTCTAGCATAAGCAACTAATACAGATGAAGTAAATTGAGGGTTACTATCTAAAGTTAATTTATATTCAATAATATGTTTATTTTCACTTTCTAAACCAGTTACACCACTTCTAAGTACAATTCCTCCATGAGGAATTTCTACATGGTTTTTATCTAATTCTTCTTGTGAAATGAAATTAACAGTGGTATCATATTCATCGAAGTAATTTGGCATTGTTACAATTTCTTCTTCGATTTTTGCTAAATCTGCACCTTCACTAGCTACAACAAAACATTCTCTAGTGTGTTTTTGACGTGTAGTAAGTTCTGGGTTTTCACCATTTCTAACTGCTTCAAGTGAACTGTCAACAGGAATTGTGTATTGACGTGCATCTTCAACACCTTCAATTCTTCTAATAGCATCAGAGTGTCCTTGTGAAACTCCTTTACCCCAGAAAGTATAATCATTACCATTAGGTAAAATGGATTGTGCATATAATCTGTTTAATGAGAAAAGACCTGGATCCCATCCAACTGATATAATACCTATGTTTTCTCCTTCTAAACATGAATTATTTACTTTTTCGAAATGTTCTGGGATTTTTGCATGTGTATCAAAACTGTCAATTACATTAAAGTATTTTGCAAATTCTACAGTTTGTACAGGTAAATCATTTTCACTACCACCACATAAAATTAAAACATCGATTTCATCTTTCACGTTGTATATATCGTCGATTTTGTATACTGAGACATCTGTTTGAACTTTTACAGTTTCAGGTTCACGTCTAGTAAAGACTCCAGCAAGTTCCATATCGTTACTGTTTGTTACAGCACTTTCTACCCCACGACCGAGGTTTCCATAACCTAAAATTCCAATTTTTATCATATAATCACTATAATTTTAAATTATTATATTAATCGGAAATAAACTTCCGACTAAAGTCATTATTATTTTTATTTTATTTAATATATAAAGCTAACTTTATATTTTATTAAAGTGATATCTTATATAAATGATTTATTAAAAGGTATTTGATGTTAGTTATTAAAAAAGTCAAAAAGAAATGGAAATTATTCCATATAGGTTCTCCTAAAGGTGCTCTTAATACTAAAAGAACACCTGAATTTGTAGGAACAATTAAATTTAAAGATAATAATGGTAAATTATCTATTGCTCGTTTTATAGCAGATTATAGTGCTAATGAAAATTCAAATGTAACTGATAAATTAATACCTCCTTCACAAGTTATAAAATTATTAAAATCTCAAGCAGTATTTCTAGCTACTAAAGATGAGAAAGTAGAAGAATTCTTATTATCCTTGGGAATTAAAATTAGATTTACTAAAATCTGTGATTTCTGTGCTTATGAAGGAATAGTAACTATAATAAACTCTAATTTTTCATACGATTATCATAATCAAATTATTTGTAAAAGTTGTACTCATGATACTATTAAACATGAATTACAAATTAATGGTTTTGATAAAAAAGTTTTCAGAAACTTTAAAAAATTATTAGAAAAAATTAATGATTTAGAAAAAGTTTTATCAATTTTCGGACCTCATTTTGATCCATTAAAAAATAAAGATTTAACACTTTTTGATAAAGTTAGTACAAAAACACCATATAAAATACCTAAAATTGAAATGAAAAGGTTAAAGATTCCTCATGATTTTAGAGATATTTTAATTAAAAATGGAAATACTGAGTTACTACCTGTTCAATATCTAGCTATTAAAGAGGGTTTATTAAGAGATGAAGATCTTTTAGTAGTTTCAGCTACAGGAAGTGGTAAAACATTAGTTGGTGAACTAGCAGGAATTTGTAAAGCATTAGAAGGTAAAAAATTTGTTTTTTTAACTCCTTTAGTTGCTTTAGCGAATCAAAAGTATCGTGATTTTAAAAAGAAATATTCTTCTTTAGGACTAAATGTTGCTATTAAAGTTGGTCGTAATCGTGTTAAAGCTAAAGGCGAACTAAATTTTCCTGATTCAGATGTTTCAAAAGCAGATATTATTGTTGGAACTTATGAAGGAATTGATTACTTATTAAGAGCAGGAAATAGTGATGTTTTAGATAATTTAGGTTTAATATTAATTGATGAAATCCATATGGTTGATGATGAAGATAGAGGTGTTCGTCTAAATGGTTCAATTAAAAGAATAAGGTATCTTTTCCCTGATGCACAGCTTATTGGTTTATCTGCAACAATTAAGAATGCACAAGATTTAGCAGATGAATTTTCAATGAAATTAGTTGAATATCCTTATCGTAATGTAGCTTTACAAAGACATATGTGTTATTTTAGAAATAATTCTGATAAAAGAAGGTTTATGCAGAAAGTAGTAAAATCAGAATTTAATTCTAAATCTAAGAAAGGTTATAGGGGTCAATCTATAATATTTACTAATTCAAGACGTAAAACTCATCAAATTACTAATTATTTACTTGAAAATAAGGTTCAAGCTGCTGCTTATCATGCAGGATTAAATTATTATAAAAAAGAAAAAATTGAAAAAGATTTTGATAATGGTAAAATTTCTGCAGTAGTAACAACAGCGGCACTTGCAGCAGGTGTAGATTTCCCTGCTTCACAAGTAATCTTCGATTCTCTATTAATGGGAAACAAATGGATCTCTCCAAATGAATTTTCTCAAATGTTAGGTCGTGCAGGTCGTCCATCATATCATGATCGTGGAGTTGTATATTTACTTCCTGAAATAGGTAATGAATTTGATGGTGTATCTGAAGAATCAACTGCTTTAGAATTATTAGAAAGTTCTTCTGAAGATGTTTATATTGATTATGATGAAGAAAGTAGTTATGAACAAGTTTTAGCAGATATATCTTCAAAAACTGTAAAATCAATTGAAGAACTTGAAAAATACTATGAAACTATTGATGTTCCAATAGATTTAAAAACAGCTGTAAGTGAATTAGAAGATTTAGGTTTAATTGATTTACAATTTAATGCTACTGATTATGGAAAAGCAGTATCTATGTCTTTCTTATCTATATCTAAAGCTGAATTTATTCGAGAAAAACTTAAAAGTAAATCCTATTTAAAGAAATATATTAAAAAATCTCAGTTTTATAAGAAAAAAGAGCAGATTAAGAATTTGAGAGTTAAAATATTAGCTATTGCTATGGATATTGAAATGTTGGATAATGTTTATTTATCTCCAATTATCCATGATCAAATTTCTAATGCTTTAAAATTAAAATTCTCAACAAGATTATTTGCTGAATCTACTTTAGATATTATTTCTTCTGGTGAAGCTATTGGAAAAGTTGATAGTAAATTCCAAGATGCATTAATAGCTATTCAAACAGACTTTTTAAGATGTACTTGTGAAGATAGACCATTTTGTCGATGTCTTCAAAGAGGAGTAACAGAATTAATTGTTGATGAACGTTTAAAAGGACGTGATCCTCAAGATATTTCTAAAAAATTATTTAGAATGTATCAAATCCAAGTATATCCTGGAGATATTTTCTCTTATTTAAATAATTATTTAAAGAATTTAGATGCTATTAAACGTATTGCACTTGCTTTTGGTAATAAAAAAGTTGCCGATGAAGCAAATAAATTAATTAAAGCTATCGAAGATGGTAAAAATATTGGTGGTATTACTTAATTTTAAAGATAGATTTATATTATTCTCTTCTAAAAATTTATTTAGGTTTTAATCATGATTTTTAATATTAAAGCAAAAGGTCATAAAAATGTTTTATCTCATCATAAATCCACTTTTGAAATCACAAAAGATGAAAATTTAACTTTACAAGGAGATTGTATAGTGGGTGTATCAATTGATAAAGCAATGGGTGATTTTCCAGTTGAATTTAAAGAAAAATTAGCTAATTCTAATACTAAAGTTATAGTAACTTTAGAAACTCCAAATGCTAGTGATAAAATTATTGGTTGGGGTCATGAAGAGTTAACTTTAACTCATCCTACAGATATTGTTTGTAGAAAAAGTACTTTTACATGTTCTAGGACTTTAATGATTAAATCAGATAAAGCAGCTTGTGATTTAAACACTAATTTAATTAAAGATTTGCAAAATGAACTTTATATGGATGTTTCTATAAAATTGGTTTAATAGTTAATTTTAAATACTCATAAAACATATTTTTAATTACTACTTTTTTTAGCGGGGGTGGTCGAGCGGTCAAAGGCGCTAGGTTGAGGGCCTAGTGGGTTAGTCCCTTCGCGGGTTCAAGTCCCGTCCTCCGCACTTTATGTTAATTATGTATTCTAAAGCTATTTCACAAAAAGATAATAATGTTCTATTGGATATAGAAGTTTCTCCTAATTCTAAGAAATTTGAAGTTTCTGGTTTTAATGAATGGAGAAATTCTTTTGAAATTAGAATTAAACAAGTTCCACAAAAAGGAAAGGCTAATAAGGAAATTATTAAAGAGTTATCTAACTATTTTAATAAAGAAGTAGCTATTTTTAAAGGTGAAAAATCTTCTAAAAAGACAGTAATTATTAAAAATGCAGATAAAGATGAAATATTAGCAAAATTAATTTGATCTTTATTTTATAAAATCGACAAATTTTAATAAATATGTTAGCTATATCTATACCACCAAATAATAGCGTATTTGACAAACTAATTTTAATTAAATTAAAAGTATGGTTAATTAAATAATATGTTGGCTTATTATGGTCCATTTAATGACCTATTTATTTAATTATTTTACTAGTAAATCATTACTTAATTTTTGTTAGGTAATATTTTTGAATAGATATTTTGTGTATCTCATTTTTTTTAAAGTGAAAACAGTGGATAAACTAAAAAAAAATAAAATTTAGTTGTTTATTAGTTTTATTAGTAATGCAAATTAATGTAAATATATTTTATTCTCTTTAAAATTAAAATTAATAAAAAAATCGTAAATTCTTATTATAAAGTGTTAAAATTTATAATAAATTCTTTTTATCTCTATAAATTAAATTTAATTTAATTATTAAATTATATTTTAGTTTATTATTGATTTTGATATTGTATATTAAATAATATATGCTATAACTCTTTGATTTTAGAATTATGCTCTTTTAAAAAGAGTTTGATATTAAAATTTATAAATATTGTTTCTTTAATAACTCTTTAATAATGATTATTTTTTCTATTAATTCGTATTTTGGTTCTGGTATTAAATATTATTTATTATTAAGTTGTTTATA
>JAKSUH010000079.1 GCA_024413395.1 archaeon | reverse complement strand
TTGAAAAAGAACAAGAATTAGGAGATATAGCTAAAGTTGCTTTTATGCCACAAGATTTAGAGGATACATTAAAAATATTAACTATTTTATCTCATTTTGATGATGTTATAGCTATTTCTATGGGTGAATTAGGCACTTATACACGTGTTATGACATCTAAATTTAATTCCCCAATTACTTTTGCTGTTGGACGTGATGTTACAGCACCTGGACAAATCGATATTGAAACAATGCGTTGTTTATTAAATATGGATTTAGAAATAGAGTCATTATTTAAAAAAAGAAAAAATAAAGCATAGTAATAAAACTATGCGATTTCAGGTGTTACAATTTTAGCAATACCAGTGGTTACAAACCATAAACCAATAATGACACCTAAGATAATTGGATTGTGAACAAGGTATGCGAAAAGTAAAAGTATAAAACCAAAAATTATTCCTAAAATAGCAAATGTAATACTTTCGCCTTTAGTAAATAAATTCATAATAGCGAAGACTATAAGTAAAATACCATTAAAGAACATAATAAATGATGCAAATACTGCTAAAAATGCTGGGTTAAAGAATATAATTATTCCGATAATTGCAAATATAATACCTAAAACTATATTAGCAGCGCCGTTATCTAAAGCAGCACCAAGTGCAATAGCATAAATACCAAGGAACAATATTGAAAGTCCGAAGAATATATTACCTGCTAAATAACCAGTTAAAGGACATATAATACAAATTAAACCTAATATTAAACTAATAATCCCAACAATAACATTATTATTCATGTTTTTCCCTTTTTTATTTTATATAATATTATAAATTTTATAAAAAAAATTATAATATATTCAATAACATAATATTAAAAGTATATAAATGTTATATATTTAAAATGAAAGTAGTGTATAAATTCATTTCATCCAACGTTTCAAAGTAGGAAATATTGATTCAGACATTTTACGAGCTTTTTCTTCGCTAATCTCCATAGCTTCAACTGTTTTAGGTACACAAAAGTCAATCATTTCTTCCATAGTCATTTCATTAGTAAATTCACCATTTTGATAACAAAATTTACAATAATCTTCATTTTTAGAACCATCAATTTCACTACCATACATACCTTCAGATAAAGGCATCATACAAGATTGACAAAGTTTCATATTTTCATTATCCATTTATATCACCAGATTTAGTATATTTTAGTAGTTATTTAAATATTTCCAAAGACCATTTGTTTAATATCTCTTTATATATTAAAAAAAATATATTTAGTAATATAAAATTCTATAAATTAGCTGAGAGTGAATTAAAAATGTCTAATGGAAAAAAATTTATTAGAGACAGTGTTTATGGAGACATTTCCTTAAATGAATTTGAAGTAAAAATTATGGATCATAAAGAATTCCAAAGATTAAGACGTGTAAAACAATTAGGATTGATTAACTTAATTTATCCAGGAGCAAATCACTCTAGATTTGAACATTCACTTGGAACAATGCATTTAGGAAGTAAATTATCTGATGAATTAGAATTAAACCAAGATGATAAAGAACTTGTACGTATCTCAGCTTTACTCCACGATATAGGCCATGGCCCATATTCACATGTTTCAGAAGGAGTATTATCTTTCCCACATGAACAATTAACAGAACAAGTTATAAAGGACAGTTCAATAACACCATTATTAGAAGAAAAATTTGATTTAAAAGAAATAATTAAAATCATTCATGGTGGAGGTTATCTTGGACCAATCATCTCTGGAGAATTAGATGTAGATAGAATGGATTATTTACTTAGAGATTCTCATTATACTGGAGTAGCTTATGGAATTATTGATTATGAAAGAATTATTTCTAATTACCGATTAGATAAAAGTTTATATCTTGATATAAAAGGTGTTCAAGCTGCTGAAGGAGCATTAGTATCCAGATATTTCATGTATCCTAGTGTATATCAACATCATACAACAAGAATAGCTAATTCCATGTTTAGAAGAATGTTAACTAAATTAATAGAAGATGAAACTATTTTTGAAAAAGAAATACACAAATACGATGATGCAGACATTAATGTTTTATGTAGAAATACAGAAGGATATGTTTCAGATATTATGGAAAGAATAGACAACAGAAATTTCTTTAAAAGAGCAAAAACAATTCGTTTAAACTCTTTTAAACATCCTGAAAAAGTTTATAAAATTAGCTCTAAAGAACTTAGAAAAGCTGAAGAAGAAATTTCTGAAGATTATGGAATTGATAAAGATTACATCATAATTAATATAGCAGAATACCCTCGTTTTGATGAAATGAAAACACAAGTATCATTAGATAGTAAATTATATCCTTTAACAGAGATTTCTAATATTGTAGGAGCTTTATCTAAAGCTAGATTTAATATCCCTGATATTAATTTATATGTTCTTAATGAGGAAAGATCTAAATTAGAAAAAATAAAACTTGAAAATTACCTGGATTTACCTGAAATAGATAAAGAAAAATTCCATTCTATACATTATGATCAAATGAAACTTATGTAAGATGATAATATGATAATTATAGCTATTACTGGAGCAAGCGGAGTAACATACGGTATTCGTTTATTAGAAGTATTAAAAGAATTAAATATAGAAACTAGTTTAGTAATAAGTGATGCTGCTAAAACAGTTATTAAATATGAAACTAATAGAGATATTGACTCTATAATATCATTAGCAGATAATTATTATGATTTTCATGATTTAACTAGTTCAATTAATAGTGGTTCTTTTAAATTTGATAGTTTAGCTATTGTTCCATGTTCTATGAAAACATTATCATCAATAGCACATGGTTATGGAGCAAATACAATCACCAGAGTTGCTGATGTAGCTTTAAAAGAAAGAAGAAGATGTGTAATAGTTCCTCGTGAAACACCTTTAAGAAGTGCACATTTAGAAAACATGCTAAAATTATCTCAAGAAGGAGCTATTATTTTACCAGCAATGCCTGGATTTTATTCAGATAATAAAACAATTGAAGATCAAGTTAATTTTGTTGTTGGAAAGATATTAGACTCATTAAATATAGAAAATAACCTTTTTAAAAGATGGGAATAACATGAAATCCTGTATTGTACTTTGTGGAGGTCATTCTAAAAGAATGGGTAAAGACAAAGGTTCACTTGTTATTAAAGACAAACCTATGATTGTTCATTTATTAGATACTTTAAATCATGAAGTCGATGAGGTTATAATTGTTTTAAATGATTCTAACAGAATTAATAAATATAAAGAAATTATTCCTTCAAATTACTCATTTTCTATAACTTATATTGAAGATATTATTAAAGATAAAGGTCCTCTTTCTGGAATAATGACTGGACTTAATAAAATTACACCATCCCATGCACTTGTACTTCCATGTGATAGTCCATTTATTTCAAAAGAACATGTAAATAAATTATACGATTTATTTGATGATAGTTTTGATGCATTACTACCATTTTCTGATGATTCTAATATCATTAAAACATGCGAACCACTTCATGCAATTTATCAAAAAACTAATATTAAAAAAATTGAACAGTTAATTGAAAATAATCAGTTAGCAATAAAAAGTTTAATTGAAAAAATAGATTGTAAATTTATAAAAATAGAAAATAAAAAAGAATATAAGAATTTAAATAGTCCAAAGGACTTAGATAAATTCAACTAATTCTTTAGTTTTAGAAATAGCTCTGTTTACACATTCAAGAATTTCAGCTTGAGTTAAAGGTTTTTG
This sequence comes from archaeon, assembly GCA_024413395.1. GTDB lineage: Archaea > Methanobacteriota > Methanobacteria > Methanobacteriales > Methanobacteriaceae > Methanocatella. The sequence continues at coordinate 3,059 of JAKSUH010000079.1, read as the reverse complement.
ACCACCTTTTTGCATAGCACAGATACTACCACCATCAGTGACCCCAACATTTAAACGAGCATCTGCAACAGATTCTTCAGATAAACTTGAATCAATGACCATTTTATCACCAATTTTAACAAAAGTACACATAGCTACTTTTTTATTAATTGGTAAATCAAAGGTTTCATCTTCAGATAATACTACTTCATCATCCACTACAGTAGCAACTGGTAATTTAGTAGATTGTAAAGCAGCCATAACTGCGAGTTCAGCAGCATCAAAAAGGTTACCACAGTTATCAATGATATGTAAATCAATGAATAACATCCATACGTGTTTACCTTCTTCAATACAGAGTTTTTCTAAATCGACTAATTCACTTTCACGAATACCACGGTCTACAACACGAGCAAGCTCGATTGAATTTTCACTTGGTGGACCTGGTTCAAAAGTAGGATCAGCCATTGGTAACATTTCACAATTAGTCATTAAAACTCCTAAATCTGGAGTATCTGGGAAAGGAGAACTTAATGTTGATTTAATACCTACAATAACTTGAGTTCCTCCTAATTTAACTCTAGCAGAACCTTCAGCTTTAGAAATTACGTTAGTTTCAATAGAGATGTCTCTGTAATCATTGAGACCTCTGCCGTCTTCTCTTTTATCATTCTCAACAAGATTTGTAATACTTTCTCTTGTAATTTCAGGAGTAATTTTCATTATAATCAACCTTATCCTGTAGCATATTTTCTTTTTAAAGCGTCTTTTTGAATTTTGCTTACTTTTTTACAACCTTCAACAGCTAATGCTAATGCTTGTTGGAACTCTTCTTCAGATAAGTCACCATCAGATTGGAGTAAAGTAATTTCTCCAGTTCTAGGCATCATAGCAATAGGTACATCTGCTTGACCTTCTTTATCTTCTTTTTCAGATAAATCAAGAACAACTCTGTCATCTACTTTACCTGCAGCACAACCTACAACAATATCTTTCATAGGAATTCCTGCATCTACAAGAGCAACAGAAGCAGCAGTAATACCTGCACAACGGGTTCCACCTTCAGCTTCAATTACTTCTATGAAAACATCCACCATAGAACGAGGATAATTTTCTAACATTAATGCTGGTCTTAATGCATCTGCAGTGATTTTAGAAATCTCTGAAGATCTTCTATCAGGACCTGGTCTTTTCCTATCATCGACTGAGAAAGGAGCCATATTATATCTGCATCTAATTACACCAGTATTTGGTTCAAGTAATCTTCTGATGTAAGATTCTCTTGGTCCATAAACAGCTACTAAAATTTTATTTCCACCAACTTCTAAATAAGCTGATCCATCAGCACGTTCAAGGACACCAGCTTCAATTTTTATAGGACGTAATTCATCGTATTTTCTTCCATCCCCTCTAATAAATTCAGACATTTAAATAACCTCTTAATAATCATTATCATTTTAATATCAAAGAATTCTTTGGCTTATCATCTAAGGAAATGGATTTGTCAGAATTTTTATTTTTGAATTCTTCCATTTTTTCCATAAATTTAGCTTCTTGTTCTTTTTTCTCTTCTGCTTCTAATTCTTCTTTAAAGTCTTGAAGTTTAGGTTTTTCAAGTTCTACATAGTCATCTTGTACTGGTTCTTCTTCAGGTTCTTCTTCTGGAAGTACACCATCAATTTCTAACAATAATCTTTCTTTAATTTTATTAGTTAAACCAGAGGTGTGTGCTTCTTTTTCAATAGTATGGATAATATCTTTAGTAAGTTGTTCCATATCTTCATCACCTTTAACCCAAACAAGTCCATTTTGACCAACAACAATTTTACATTGAGTTTTATCTTTAATCATGTTAATCATAGAACCTTTTTTACCAATTAATCTTGGGACTTTGGTTGGAGCAATATCTACAATGATTCCTCCTCTAAATTTACCCATTCCACGACCTTTTAAACCTAATTTTGCTTTTTTAACTTCATCAACTTCGACGACTCTTAAAAATAAAACATCGCCGACATCGAATACTCTATTAAGTTCTTTCTTTTCTCTTCCAAAAACTTCAAAAGCAGGTAAAATTCCAGAATAAGGGGAATTAATGTCCATATCCCATATTGAAAAACGAACATCTTTTACTTTACCAATAACAACGTCTCCTTTTTTTGGTACGTATTTACTTTTAAGTGGAATAACTCTTAATTTTTTATTCCTTAAAGATACGAGACCCATTAAAGAAGAACAGATTTTACCATTTTCTTTAAAAGCTCCTCTTCCTGAATAGAAATCATCATCTGCTAAGACTTCTCCAGGGATTACTAAGTCTTTATTTTCTACATATATCATTTTAACTCCTCTTAAAGGTTTAAAAATAATCATTATTTAATTACTTTAGTTTCAGCTTCTCCGCCAGAAATTTCAGCCATTTTTGCATTAAATTTATCTTGAAGACCACCAGCAATTTCTACAATAGCAATCCAAGAACCATCTTGTTGCCATTCTTCATTTAAAATTTCACCAAACGGATGTAAAACATTATAAGCATTACCTGCAGCAGAACCTGGTAAACGAACAGCTACTTTAACTTTTTCAAATCTTATTGGAATAAGAATTTTAATAGCTTTTAAAGCAGTTTGTACCTGTTGGTCTACAGATGTAAAAGAATCTATTTTAACTTTAGCCTCATCCATTGCATTTTCAATTCTAGCAGGAGGGTGAGGTAAACCAGTTTGAGGATTTATAGCTTCACGAGCTATTTTATTAATAACTAATTTCCTTTTATCCTTTTGCATTTGTCTTTTCTGTTCTGCAGTTAATTGAACGGTACCTTTCTCTAAGATTTGACGTGCTACTTCTAAAGGTTTAGTAGTTTCAAAAATCTTAGTCATAGCTTCATCAGAAGCTTTATCTCCTTTTTTAGAATCTTTAAAAATTTCTTCTACTGCTAAGAGATCTTCAACTTCAACATCTTTTCCATCAGGATTACGAAATTCTGCAGCTAAATCAGAATCTACAAGAATTTCAAAATGTTCACCAAATGACTCATATTTTGCTATAATTGCATCATCAATATTTACCATGTGAAA
>JAKSUH010000078.1 GCA_024413395.1 archaeon | reverse complement strand
ATTATTGTAAAAAAACCTGCTGAGAATAAAAATCTTCTATTTTAACTAAATATTTCTTTGGAATTCTATTTTCATAAAATAAAGATATATTATCAATAATTTTTAGTTCCATAAAATGGAATAATTTTTTAATAAATATAAGAATTACTCATTTTATAAATCAATATTAAAAATAAATTCTAAAATAGATTAAAATCAATATCTATTTCAAATAAATTATCTGCATTATTAAGAGCATTAACTAACTTTTCATCTAAATCAGCATGATTATCATTATAATCAATTTCACATAATTCTTTTCGAGCTGAAAAAGCTATTTGATCCGTATCTAAAGTAAATTCATCATTAATATAATCAACATTGCCTCTAGCATCAAGTCTAACCCATTTCTTTAACTCTTCTATATACGCAGTATTTAATGCATGAATCAGGTGTCCTGAATTACCTTCATCATCTAATGAAAGAAGTTGATAACTAATTCCAGATGGAATTCCATTTGCTCTAAGAAGTGCTGCAAGAAGACAGGATTTGGTCCAACAAATCCCAGTTTTATTTTTAAGTACATCACTAGCTGTTTTTGAAACTGTATTTACTCCAATATCCCAAGAATGAGGTATTTCATCTCTAACAAAGAAATAAGCTCTTTTTATGTAATTTTCTTTATCTTTTGATTGATTTTTTAATTCTTGAACTTTAACCCGAATAATAGGATTATTATAATCAATACTATGTGTTTCAATAAGATATTCTTCCATAAAACCACCCTAACAATAATTATTAACTATAAATCGATATTTAGTTCTAAAGGCAAATCCCCAATTATCTTAGCTGATTTTTGAATTTCAACAGTGTCTTCAAGTCTTACACCAAATTCGTCTTCAAAATAGATTCCAGGTTCTACAGTAATAACCATTCCTTTTTCTATAATAGATTCATCTTTAGGTGAAAAATTTGGAGTTTCATGAATATCTAATCCTACACTATGCCCTAAACTATGAATAAATAAATCACCATAACCATATTCTTTAATTATATCACGAGCAACTTTATCAATTTCACAACATTTTAAACCAGGTTTTATAACTTTAATAGATTCATCATGTGCTTCTTTTACAATGTTAAAGATTTCATATTCTCTTTCAGAATAAACTATAGTACGAGTATTATCTGAACAATAGCCATTATAAATAGCACCCCAATCTACAAGAATAGGTTTTTCTAATTGTTTATTTTCAGGTATAGCATGTGGAAGAGAAGAATTAGAACCACTTGTTAAAATAGTATCGAAAGATTCGCTAAAAGCACCTTTTTGCCTCATTAATCTACCAAGTTCATAAGATAATGCTTTTTCATTAGCACCAGAAGTAAAATCTAATTCTAAAAAAGAATCTTGAGCTATTTTAGTAGCTTTAGTAATATTTGAAATTTCTTCAGAAGTTTTAATCATCCTTTCTTTATTTACATAATCAACAGAATCTATTTTAAAATCCTCTTTAAATTTAGAAAAAGTTTCAAAAGGCAAAGAAGGTTCGATAGCTAAGTTTTTAATTCCTTCTTCTTTTAAATCATCAATTAATTTAGAAAAGTTTTCAAATTGAACATACTGAATAGTGGAATTTTTACTGGCTAATTCCATATCCATTTGAGAACAATAAATGATTGGACCTTCTTTAATTACACAAAAAGCAAAGCTAGAAGGTAAATACTTAGAAAGGTAGTTTATATTTGCAAAATCTGCTAATAAATATCCTTGAAAATCATCTTTTTCCATTCTTTTTTGTATGTTTTCAATTTTACTACTTATCATAACTAAGGTATTTGTAATCAATATTTAATAAAATATTACTAAATTAAAAGATAGTTTTTTATATAAGAATTAGATATTTTAATAATATGATTAAATTTACAAGAGATGAAGTAAGAGATTTAATAATCGCATTTATTGTAATTTCCCTTTGTTTTGGAATATTGTACAGTAAAAAAGATTTCTCAAAACTTCCTATTCTTTTACCTATGGTAATGGTTGGAGTAGGTTTTGGATTTATTTTACATGAAATAGGCCACAAAGTTGCTTCAATGAAATATGGGTATTGGGCAGAATTTAAATTATCCACTAAAGGATTACTTATTGCATTAGTTACTTCCTTTTTTGGATTCGTTTTTGCGGTGCCAGGTGCAGTTTATACTTATGCAAATTACATGACCGAAAGAATTAATGGAATTATTTCAATTGCAGGACCTATCATAAACATTATACTAGCAATAATATTTTTAGGAGTTTGTATTGGAATTTATCCTTCAATATTAGCAGATTTATCCAATAATAATTTACAATTATTATTCATTACCTGTTCTTTAGGTTTTAGTATTAATAGCTTCTTAGCTACTTTTAATTTAATCCCAATTTATCCATTAGATGGTTCTAAAGTACTTGATTGGAATGTTGGAATCTGGTTAGTCACTATAGCAATAGCTGGACTTTTAACCCTATGTTCTATGATGATAGGAACCGAACAAATTGTAAGAATAATTTTAGGAATTATATAATGTTTAAAGAACAAGAAATCAAGTTTTTTTCAGGAACACATAGAGTAATATCTCCTGAAGAAACTATTAAAACTAATGAAGAAAAGCTTAAAATAGCAGGAATTACCCGTATAACTGAAATTACACACTTAGATAGAATAGGAATACCTGTATTTTCAGCTATTAGACCTACTTCACAAGATGGAAGTGTAAGCGTTTATGCAGGTAAAGGAATTAAAGTAGAGCAAGCAAAAGCTTCAGCAATAATGGAAGGTTTTGAAAGATACTCTGGTGAACGTCCTGATGAGAATGAAACTATTACTGCTACTGTTTCTGAAATTAGTAAAAAAGGAAATTATATAAATCCTAAAAGTTTAAATTTACCTAGAAATAAAGATTTAGATCCATTTATGCCAATAGAATGGAGCATAACACAAGATATTGTATCTGAAGAGGAATATTACATTCCAACAAATGCAATTTACCACCCATATATTCCAAAAGCAGGCACTTTACCTTTATTTAAAGGAAATACAAATGGTTTAGCAAGTGGAAATGTTTTAGAAGAAGCAATTTTACATGGAATATTCGAAGTAATTGAAAGAGATGCTTGGAGTATTTATGAACTTACAAAAAAGAATTCTAAACAAATCGATACAGATACAATTGAAAGTGAATTAATACAAGAAGTATTATCAAAATTTAAAGATAATGATATTAATATTAAATTAATGGACCTTACAGCAGACGTTAAAGTCCCAACAATAGCTGCTTCTAGTGATGATACAATATTAAAAGATTCTGCATTATTAACATTAGGTGTAGGAACACATTTAAATCCAGAAATAGCTATTTTAAGAGCATTAACAGAAGTAGCTCAAAGTAGAGCAACTCAAATCCATGGTGCACGTGAAGATGCCGTAAGAGCTGATTTCATCCACAGAGCAGGTTATGAACGTATGAAAAAGATTAATAACCATTACTTTGATGATGAAGAAAATAAAATTAATTTTGCAGATATTGAAGATAAAAGTACTGCATCTTTAAAAGAAGATATAGAAATTACAAAAGAAGAATTAATCAAATGTGATTTAGATAAAATATTATTTACTGATTTAACACGTCCTGAAATTAGAATTAATGTTGTAAGAGTAATTATTCCTGAAATGGAATTATACACCGTTGATTCAGATAGAGCAGGAGATAGATGTTTAAAATTCTGATAAAATGACAAAAATTATTATTTTTACAGTCTTTCTGTTTCATTTGATGAAGCAAAAGAGGTTTTAGATTCTACTGAAGATGTAGAAGTTATTTATAGAAATCCTGTTAGAAGAGGAGATGTTTTTTCAGCTATTGGAGAAAATCCAGACATTATTGGAATAATAGATGGTGTTTTCCACCAATCCCCTTCAGTAGGACATAAAGAAATTTTACAAGCAATTAAGAGATATTAAATTAGTTGGTTCATCAAGTATGGGTGCTTTAAGAGCTTCTGAATTAGATAGTTTAGGAATGGTAGGAATTGGCTATGTCTATAAACAATATGCCGAAGGTATAATCACTGCAGATGATGATGTTGCTGTTGTATTTGATTCTGAAACTTTAGAAGCAATATCTGATCCTCTTGTAAATATGGATTATGTTTTTAATGAAGCTGTAAAAGATGAAATTATCACTTTAGAAGAAAAAGAAGAACTTTATGAAGTAGCTAAAAGTATATTTTATCCACAAAGAAATTATGCTAGTGTTTTAGCTAAAAGTGAATTATCTGAAGATAAGAAGGAATTATTGAAGAATTATGTTTCAATTCTGTTGATATTAAAAAAGAAGATGGCCTAGAACTTCTAAGATATATTAAAGATTTGGTAGAATGAATTTAAATGAAAAAATTGATTATGTTAAAGAATTAATTAAAGATAAAAAAATAGCTATTGCATTTTCTGGAGGAGCAGATAGTACTCTTCTTTGTTATTTAGCTAAACAAGTAGCTAGTGAAGCAATAGCAATTACTGTTGATAATAAACTTTTTTCTAAAGATTTCATTGATAATTGTAAAGATATAGCTAATGAAATTGGAATAAAACATATTATCTTAGAAGAAGATTTCTATAATCAACCAGATATTCTTAAAAATGATTCTAATCGTTGTTTTTTATGTAGAAATTTAATGTATACTAAAATTATTGAAAAAGCTCATGAAGAAGACTATTCAATAATTGCAGATGGAAACAATATTAGTGATTTAGTTTTAGATAGGCCAGGAATATTAGTTAATTATGAAAATAACATATTTTCCCCATTTATTGAAGCTAAATTAGAATCTTATGAAATTGAAGAGTATTTAAATCAAAATAATATTTCTTATTCTAAATCTACAACTTGTCTAGCTACTAGATTTAAAGATGAGATTACTAAAGAGAAAATAGCTGAAATTGATAGTTTAGAAACTCTAATGTATGACAACTTTAATAGTGAAATTGTAAAAGTTAGAGTTTTTGATGATGAGTATATAGTTGAAAGCGAAAACTTTTCTGAATTAAATAGTGAAACCTCATTAAATTCTATACAAGAACTGTTTAATGATACCTTATCAAGAAAAGTTAATTTTACTTTAAGGGAAATTAAAGGAAATGATAAGATAATTTTAGATGAAAAATTAGATTTTTTTATGTATGAATTACCTTATCCAATTAACATTGAAAATACTAAAAAACAATTTGAAAGTAGAATTGATAAATCTTCAGCAAATGCGATTATTCTAAAAGATGAAATAGCAATTACAAAAAAAGGTTTGATTACAGCTCGTGAAAAATTAACAAAAGAAGAGTTTATGGATATTTTACCATTAATTAGAAGAAATATTTAATCTAATAATTTAAATTCTATTTTAAATCCAGTACCATCACAATCAATAGTAGATATTTCACCATCTAATTGACTAACTAATGAATTAATAACTATAAAACCAATTCCAGAAGTTGATGCCATATCAAAGCCTTCAGGTAAACCAATCCCATTATCTTTGAAAATTAATTCAACATCTTTATTATTTTTAACTTTAAATCTTATAGAAATTGTTTTGTTTTCATCTTCATCTTTAAATGCATATTTTAATGAATTTGTAATTAATTCATTTAAGATTAAACTTACTGGAGTCATCTGATCAATTGAAACATTAACTGATTCTTCTAAATCATATTTTCCATATTAATATCTTTTTTACCAAATGCATACATTAATGAATCAACATCAGATTTAATGAATTCAGCTATTCTAACACTAGAAACATTCTCTGATTGATATGTTTTCTCGTGAATTAGAGCCATTGTTTTAATACGGTTATAAGAACTAGATACAACCTCTTGAGGAGATTTGTTATTACGTTCATCTAATCTCATGAAACTTAAAATAATTTGTAAGTTGTTTTTAACTCTATGGTGAACTTCTTTAAGTAAAACACTTTTATCTTGATTAGCTTTATCTAATTCAATGTTTTTCCTAACAGCATCATCTTTAGCTTTTAATACAATTTTTGCAATACGTTCTGCTTTTTTTGCCTTTTCTTTTGATTTAATTTCAGCTTTCTTTGAATCGGTTACATCAGCAACAACGAAAACAGTTCCAACAAACCCATCATCTTCAAAAACTCTATGACGAGTATTTTGAAGCCACATACCCTAACTGAATCGTATGTTTCAGTGGAATTAGAATCACTATAATGATAACCAATTGCTTCTTGATGAATATTAAAATCTTCAATACGTAAACCTATTAAATTGACATCCTCACCAACCATTGCACCAAAAGCATCATTATGTTCAATAATTACATCATTTGCATCAAAGAAAACCATTCCATATCTGCTGAATCTACAAAAGTTTTCCAACCTAAACGATGTTTATCAAAAGTTTTAGTAAAGAATACTGAATAAATAAGAAAATTACACCAATAAAACAACCCATAGGAACAAAGTTATATTCGGTGACATTTAAAATTAATGCAAAAGCTGCTATCAATCCTAAACCTAGAGATATAAGCATTAAATATAATGCCTTCCTCTTACTTTTTTTAACTTTTCTTATATTGTATAATGAGATAAAAATTGTTAAAAATGCACACGAAAATCCATAAATAAGACCCACTATAGACATTATTTCTCTTTTAAACATTACTCCTTCAACAACACCAGGAGCAACAATAGGAGTAGAAATTAAATGAGTCCAAGGATCACTAACAGCAGATATAAAAACAATTATAGGAATAATGAATATAAGAACCATATTTTTAGGTTCGAAAACTTT
>JAKSUH010000077.1 GCA_024413395.1 archaeon | reverse complement strand
TGAGAACCTCTAGCTGCATATGCCATGTTCAAGTTGTAAACTAACATTTGAACAGCTTGTTTAATTTCTTCGTAAGTTCTTCCACGAGCAAATGGAGCAACAAATACATTCCAAAGAGACATAGATTGTCCACCAGACATGTTTTGTTGTGCTGCAAGCATAATTTCACCAGTATGGTTCATTAAAGTTTCCATGTGATTAGGAGCACCAGCTACAGAAGTGTGATCACCAGTACCATCTACTTTTAAACCGTATTTAATAAAAGTCCTAATATCATGTTGCATACAGTTTAATGGTCTTCCTGCGAAGAACTCTAAATCGTGAATGTGAATGTCCCCAGACATGTATGCATCAGCTAAACGGGATGGAAGCATTTTTAAAAGTGCATATTGTTTTAATGCTTCATCAGCCACATATTTGTGAATACTTTCTGGGTTGTGAATCATATTAGCATTATCTCTGTTACCATTTTCAATTAAATTAGTAATATTGTAAACAGGAATACCTAAACGAGTGTAACTACTTCTTAATTCTTCTAAACCACATTCTAATAATTTAGTGTTTACCATTTCCCTAATCATAGGAGCAGTAATGTATTCAACATTAAATTTTTTGAATTCCTTCCATACATCAGAAGCAATTTGGAATGCAGTTTCTTGAGATGCACCAGTTTCTTCAACTAAAGTTGATGCAATTTTAGATAAGTCAAATGGCTCAATAGTATCTCTAGAAGTACGTACTTTGAGTCTAGTACTAGCTAAATATTTGTTAGCAATTTCACCATCTACATCTTCTAAACACTCGTAAACAATTTTTTTAATTTCTTTAGTAGTGATTCCTTCATATAATGAAGATACAACTTCAGCTACAATCTTATCAGATTCTAAAAAAGGAACTTCTACCATAACTAATGATTTAAGTAATTTTTCATAACTGAATCTTTCTTTAATTCCGTTATTTTTTTCTACATTGATGATAACTTTTTTATTAAGGATATCAGCAACATTTGAATTTTTTGAAATTGACATAATATTTCTCCATGAATTTAATTAAACAACGAGCGAACAAGCTCATTTTAGTTAATTATTATTTTAGTTAAAGTAGTATATATAATGTTATTAATACGAACAAAATATTTTAAGAATTTTTAAAATTTATAAATTAGAAGAAAACATCTAAGGAACTTTGTTTAGATTTATCACTTTCAAACAACGAATTAATTCCAAATTCTTGAATTTCAAGACGTTGCTCTAGGTAATGAGAAACAGGATAACGATTAACTAATTCTTGTGAAATTTCTAAATATTTAGTAACATAACCTTTAGAAACACTGAGAATTAAATTACCTCCACATTTACATTTACCAGAAAGAGGGATTCTTCTATATTTAGAATTACATTTTGGACATCTAACTTTCTGTTTAGAGAATGCACGTACATTACCCATAATATCAGGTAAAAAGTGAGATGATAAAACCCCTTCTACAACACTACGTTGATCAACAGCCCTAATTGTCTCAGCTAAAGCGATTTGAGCTTCTACTTTTTCTTTCATAGAAGGTAATCTCTTATAAAGACACAAATTAGGACCTGCATGGACACTTGAAGTATGGTGGGAAAACATCAATCCTTCATATTGTTTTGGAGTTCCTAAATGCATTTCTACATTATCAATATATTCTAAAACTTCAGCAGGTTTAAGAGGATCTTTAGTTTTTTCATAAAATGCAACAGGGAACCTTTCAAAAATATCTAAATTATGAGATTCATCATCTATTTCTTCAGGGTCAATCCTTGTAGATAAAACTAAAGGTGCATCCATACTTCCTCCTCTTGTATTAGGAAGATATGATTTTGAAAAGTTAATTAAAGCATCTAAAAGTAACATTACAGAATCTTCATCACTATCACAATTTCTACGTTTTGCAGAGTGGAAATATGGGTGAGCATAACAAGCTAAAGCACGAGTAAATCCAACAATTCTTCCTAAAACACCTGCAGATGTATGAGGAGCTAAACCAGCAATTAAATGCCCAATTAAATCAGATTTATCGCTAACATTATAGAATCTTTCCATTCCATAGAATTTTTCAAGTAAATCATCTATGAAATTAGCAACACCGACAAAATATTCTCCACAATTATCAGAAATTACAATATCTTGAACTTTAAGTTCTACAATTTGGTCATCTCTCTCTAATGGATCACCATAACAATCATGTTCATAACCCATTTCTTTAAGTTTTTCAACTGTAACACCAACTTCTTTTGGAATAAAATGAGTTAAAGGCAAATCAGTAGAGTCATGCCTAATTGTACCATCTCTGAATAAAAATACTTCATTTTTAGCTCTTAAAATACCTTTTTCAAGAGGTTCTGGGAATTTCTTTTCTGAAACTAAACCGACAACCCCTTTAATTTCATCGACTTTTCTAACACCCACATTCTCAGATGCTTTTTTAAGCATTCCTGATAAATTAATTAATCTTTCAGAATGATTACCAATTTTAGTTGGAGCACCACAATGAGGACATATAGATTGGAAAGAACTAAGTTTACAATCTTCATTTGTACATGTTCTTCTTGAAAAATCGACTCTTATAGAACCAGATTTAGCAGCAGTAGCTACTAATCTTCTACTTCCACCATTATTACCAATAGGGAAAAGTACATGTGGTGCAGGCCTCATCAACCTTTCTTTAGATTTTTCAGGTCGACCTACACGTGTACCGATATAAATTGGAGCTTTTTTCATTATTGTAAGAGGAGAAACCTCATTTACAGCTTCAATTGTAGTTTCTTTTCTTGGTAATCTATCTACTAAAGTATTTAATAATGCATAAGAATGATCTTTATCTAATATAATTTTTCCATCTTTTATAGTGTGAGGAACACCGATAATTTCTAAAACCCTTTTTGGATAGGATAATTCTAATTCCATACCCTTTTCAACGTCATAACTTTCTTTTGAAGAGTTTAATAATTCAACTAATGAATTTAAATCATCAATAGTAACATCATGATAACAATAAGTATACAATGGATGTAAAGGAATACCATATTCTTTAGATAATTCGAAAGCTTCAGTAGCTGGAATATATTCGTGCTCTAATCTCCATAAATCTAAATTATTATTATCTTTATCAAATTTTTCACTTTCAAATAAGGTACCTAACCACCATTCTTCACACCAAGCAGATTCAAGCATTGGCTGGTTATTTCTTAAGAATTCACCGAAAGCTACAAGCATATCTCCTAAAAAGAGTATTTCAGTAACTTGATTTTTATATTCTTTAGCTTCTTTAATTGTAGTGATTCTTACAACATCACAATTCTTAAGTTTTACAATTGGTCCTTCAATAGAATCTACAGGAACTACACAATTACCTTTTCCAGGTCTTTCAATTTTTAATTGAGTTCCAATAGCTAAAAAGTCCAGTAAAGCCATAGTTGCAGGGTGAACACCCATAGCTGCTAAACCAGTGTTTCTTGAACGGCCATATCTTAAACGGAATGCACCTTTTTCTGATGGATAACCTAATACCGGCCTTCCACCAATAATATCTTGAATATATTTAGGTTCTGTTGGCATATCTGATTTATCATCATCTTTTTTATCAGAAGATTCTTTAGAATACTCACCTAACCATTCCCAACCATCTAATTTAAGTTTTCCAGCAATTTTTTTAATCTTTTTGGATTTTTGAACAATACCTTCAATCATTGCAAGTAATGCTCCACCACGAATATTATCTGTTTCAACTCTTTCTAAACCTCTATGAGATACTTCAACTTGATCCGTAGGTTCACCTGAAACTTCTACTGGAATATTTTTTGCAGCTAATCTGACTTCATCATCAGTTGGAGAGTATTGTAAGTTAGTTACTTCTTGTTCATAAAGTTGAACTTCTTCCACATATCGTTCAATTTCTTCATCTATTGGTTTAAAATCATCAATTCCAATAGCTCTTTTGATTTTATCACCGAGTAAAACAGCTAAAGCAGCTGCAGTACCTCCTGCACTCCTAATTGGACCTGCAAAGTAAACTGCAATATAGTTAGTACCATCAAAATTATCCTTAATCTTTACTTGTGAAATTCCTTCTAATGGTGCAGATACTACACCTTCAGTCAAAATTGCAAGTGCAGTTCTTAAAGCCTGATCACATTTACCTTCTTGGTCTAAATCTGCTTTATCACCAGTTAATTCAAACTTACCAGAAGCAATTTCAGCAGCTATTTCAAAAGCGACATTTTCTCTATCAAAATCTTGTTCTAATTCTTTTATACGTTTAGCTACATTTGCAGGACCTACTAATCCCTCTACTCTCTCAGCTAAATCCTTTGCTAAAGGAACTTCAGTTTCTAATTCTACATCTAATCCTTTAGACCTAGCTTCATTAGCTATTTTATATAATTCTTGAGTTTCAGCTTCTAAACGTTCAAAATAATCCATAATATCACCATAAAAATGTAAGATTACAATATAATATCTATAAAAATTACTATATAATTCTACCCATAGAGCATAAAAAAGTAAAAAATTTTTTCATGAAAACATCAATTAACAAAATTTAAAAACTAAGGTTAATAGAATAATATTTTGTATAAAGTTGTTGAATTTTAAAATTAGGTACTTTCAAGAAGGTGGTCTAATGAGCGAAGAAAAAATTAAAGAACTATAAACTACAATTGAAGAAAAAACGAAAAATTAAATAATCAATCAACTGAATTAGATTATTTAACGAATAAAATTATTCCTAAGCTCAAAAAGAAAATTCTGAATTGAAAAAAATGAGAGATGAATTAACTGAAGCTTTAGAAAGCAGTACAGAAAAATATTTTAATCAATTAGATATCAATGCAACTTTAAGTGATAAATTCACAAAATCTGGTGCTGAAAATGCATTAAATAAAGTTAAATTAGATAAAATTGAAAAAGAAATAAAAACAATGAAAGAAGATGCTGTAGCTAAAGTAAATTCAATGAAAGAAAAACTTGAAAATTATGACCCGAAACAAATTGAAAAACTTAAAATAGAAGTCAGCGATTTAGAAAATTCATTAAAAGAAAAAACAGCACAAATAACAGAATATGAAGAATTAGTTCCAAAGTTAAAAGGAGAAATTGATGATTATCGTCATGAAATAATTGAAATTGGCGACTACAAAGAACAAGTAGAAGCTGAAAAATAAAGGAACTATTAATAAATTAGAATCCGAAGTTAGTGATTTAACCACTGAACTTAAAATTAAACAGAGCAATTACGATAAGTTAAAATCAGACTCAGAAAGAACTATTAAAAACCTTGAAAATGAAGTTGATAAGCTTAGAAAAGCTATTGATAAACAATCTAATAGAGGTTTATTTGATAGACTTTCTAATAAACCTATTAACATTGATGATGAATAAATCATCAACCCTATTTTTATTTTTTTTATAATATAACTATAAAATTAAAAAAAAGTTAAAAGAGATTTATAAAATCTCTAATAAAACCATTTTAAAACTTATTTTGGAAGAAGATTAAATTTTAAAAGGTATTAACCTATTCTAAATGTTTAGGAATAGATTGTTTTTCAAAAATATCATCAAAGGTTTGTGCTTTACGTATAACGAAAGCTTCACCATCTTTAACTAATATTTCTGCTGGAAGTGGATGAGAATTATAATTAGAAGCCATTGTAAAACCATAAGCTCCTGCATTTAAGATAGCTAAAATATCTCCTTCTTCAATATCAGGTAATGGTCTGTCCCTTGCAAATAAATCTCCAGATTCACAAACATTTCCAGCTACATCAACTTTTTGAGTTGCTTCTTCATTCATTTTATTAGCAACTACAATATGATGGTATGAATCATACATAGCAGGCCTTAAAAGTGTATTAAACCCTGCATCAACCCCTATAAATTTTCTGTAACTTTCTTTTACACTGTTAACAGTTACAAGCAATACAGAAGAATCTCCAACAATGAACCTACCTGGTTCAAGATATAATGTAGGTTGACCCATGTCAAATTCTTCTAATTTAGCTTTAAATAAAGCCATATTTTCTTTAGCAAAGGTATCTAAATCTACAAGATTTTCATCAGGGGTATATGGAATTCCTACTCCTCCACCAAAATCAATAAATTCAAAATCAATTCCAGCTTCTAAATGAACTTTTCCAGCAATATTCATTGTGGATTCAATAGCTAATTTAAATGGTTCTGGATTTAAAATTCCTGAACCTATATGCGAATGCATTCCAACAGGATTAAATCCTAATTCTTTAGCTAATTTATAAATTTCTACAGCTTCAGTTTCCATAATACCAAATTTACTCATTTCTCCACCAGTAATACAGTGACCATGGTGTCCTGCTCCAACCATAGGATTAACTCTAAATGAGATTTTTTTGCCATTTGGTTTAATACTTTCAGCTAATCTTTTAAGTGCAGATACAGAATCAATATTTAAAATAACATCTTCACCATTGACAAACTCGATTTCATCATTTCTAATGTTATTTCCACTAAAAAGAATTCTATCTCCTGAAAAACCTAATTTTTTAGAAATATAAACTTCACCAGGAGAAACTGCATCAATACAGCACCTTTCTTCTTCTAATATTTTTAAAACTGCTATATTTGTATTAGCTTTACATGCATAAAATACTTTAAAATCAGAATAGTATTTAGAAAATGCATTGTAAAATCTGTTATAATTATCTCTTATTCTATTTTCATCAATTACATAGACAGGAGTACCAAACTGCTCAACTAAATCACAAGTATCAGCACCGCCAATATCTAAGTGACCATTATTATTAATTTTAATATTTAAGTCCATTCTTCTTCCTCCAAATAAGTTGCATAGTATTATTATTTTTTAAAATA
>JAKSUH010000076.1 GCA_024413395.1 archaeon | reverse complement strand
TAATAACTAAATGAATATTACTAATAATATTTATTTAATATAAAAAATATATTTAATATAAAAAATATATTAGTATTATTATAATGTATGGAGTATATTTAATGACCATAGTGATTATTCATAACAAAGGACAATACAACCATAGGATAAAACGTAGCTTACAATATCTTAAAATTCCATGTGAACTTGTTTCAAATGAATTAACTATTGAAGAAATTGAAGCTAAAAATCCTGAAGGCTTAATTTTAGGTAGTGGTCCTTTAATGGAAACTGCTGGAAACAGTATTGAATATATTAAACATTTTGACATTCTAATTTTAGGAATATGCTTAGGCCATCAGTTAATTGTTAAAGTATACGGTGGAGAAGTAAGTTCTTCAGATACTGAAAGCTATGTAAAAGTTGAACTCAATATACATGATAATGACACATTATTTAAAGAATTAGGAAATAAAATGGAAGTTTGGTCATCACACAAAGACGAAGTAAGTAAAATTCCTGAAAACTTTGAAATTTTAGCAAGCTCTTCACTTTGTGATGTTGAAGCATTTAAACATAAGGATAAAAAGGTTTATGGAATACAATTCCATCCTGAAGTTATCCATACTCCTAAAGGAGATTATATTTTTAATAATTTTTACGAAATATGTAAAGGGTGAAAAAATGATTGATAATTCCGAAGATTTAAAAGATAAAGCGTTAGCTTGTAAACCAGGTTTAAGAAGCAAATTTGTTAACATTACCATCGGAGATGAAGAATATGGTTTTAGAATTTCCGGTATTGGTGCTAAAGCAGTGAAACTCGAAAAATATGTTAAATATGATGACATTATTGAAGCTGTTTCTAGTGGAAATGACAATGGTTTAGAAGCAATGATTAAAAAAATAATTGAAGATTACGAAGAAGATGAGGAATAAATAATGTTTGATTCTGATGAGTTTATTGTAAATGCAAAAAACGAAATAAAAGAAGAAATAGGTGACGAAAAAGCTATTATTGCTTTATCCGGTGGAGTAGATAGTTCGACTTGTTCTGCTTTAGTTAGTGATGTAATTGGAGATAATTTAACTGCTATTTTTGTTAATCACGGTCTTTTAAGAGAAGGTGAAGTTGAAGAAGTAACAGAAACATTCAAAGACAGATTAAATTTCCATTATGTAGATGCATCTGATGAATTTTTAGATGAATTAGCAGGTGTTGAAGATTCTGAAGAAAAAAGAAAAATCATCGGAAGATTATTTATTGAAGTATTCGAAAGAGAAGCAGACAAAATGGATGCAAAATATTTAGTTCAAGGAACTATTGCACCAGATTTAATTGAAACTGAAGGTGCTATTAAATCCCACCACAATGTTGTATTACCTAGTGGAATGGAATTAAAAGTTGTTGAACCCGTTCGTGACTTATATAAACCTGAAGTTAGAGAAATTGGTGCTAAATTAGGTTTACCTGATAAAGTAGTACACAGACAACCATTCCCTGGTCCAGGATTAGGTGTAAGAGTTGTTGGAGCTTTAACTCGTGACAATGTAGAAATTTGTAGAAAAGCAAATAAGATTGTTGTTGATGAAGTAGAAGCTGCTGGATTAGATAAAGAATTATGGCAATATTTTGCCGTGGTTACGAATACAAAAGCTACAGGGGTAAAAGGAGATTTAAGAGACTTCGGATATTTAGTAGTTTTAAGACTCATTTGTTCTGAAGATGCAATGACTGCAGAAGTTCCAGAACTTCCATGGGAAATTGTAAGAA
Organism: archaeon; assembly: GCA_024413395.1. Taxonomy (GTDB): domain Archaea; phylum Methanobacteriota; class Methanobacteria; order Methanobacteriales; family Methanobacteriaceae; genus Methanocatella. The sequence goes on along the minus strand of JAKSUH010000076.1, from coordinate 5,171 downwards.
AAATGTCTCAAAGAGTTACTTCCGAAATTTCAGAAGTTACTCATGTTGCTTTATCCATTAGTGATAAACCACCAAGTACAATTGAATTCTGTTAAAAAAAAGGTAGAATATGGTAATGAAAACTAAGATATGTCCTTTATGTGGTAATGAAATACCATTAAAAGAGAATATATGTAGATATTGTTTAAAAGACATTACTGAAGGCGAGTATTTAACTAAAAATTGTGGAACTTATTCCTACCAGTTAAAAAAACTTCCTTCTGCAATGAATTCAGCGCAAGCTAACTATACATACTCAAATGTACTTCCAATTAGAAGATGGTTAGCTTTAATGATATTTACTCTTGGTTTATATAGATATTACTGGTTTTACAAAAATAGTAAACTTATTGGTCAAAAACATCCTGTATTAAGAACTATTGGATTCATTATACCTATTGTAAATTGGTTTATGTATTATCTATTACTCAGAGATATGAAGAAAGTAATTAAAAGTGAAGGTTTAGAATCATTTAATGTTCCTTTAAATTTCTTACTTTATTTCTTTGTTCCTATTTTTAATTATTGGTCAATGATTAATGTACAGGAAAATATGAATGAATTCTGGAGAAAAGTACAAGGATTAAAAGAAAGAAGAGAATTTACAAATACTGAAAAAGTAGCAATTGTAGTTCTTAGTTTAATATACCTTTTACTCTTTATTTGTGTTATAAATCTCCTAATGATGTTTATATAAAATGATTACGAGTAAAAATGCATATCTAGCTAAATTAACAGAACAAATACAAATGAAATCTGTTAAAGTAGGTAGAGATTTAGAAGGTAGTACTCCTCCCTCTGTTTTTATTGGAAGATTGTCTTATCCTAAAGTTTATGCTGGACCTATGATGGCATCTCAAACTGGAGATACATACATAATGGATTCACCAGAATCTTGGTTAGGTCAAAATAAAAGCCAAGAAGATATTATAAACTATAGGATGAATTTAGTTCGTGGAAAACAACTAATTCGTATAGATGATCTTGAAAATCCATTTATTGAAAAATTACAAGATATTTCACTTGCATCCAAATCAATAGATGGTGAAGCAACTTATAAACGTCGCCCTACAGGTTCTATGTTATCAGAAGATAGTATGCCTCATGGACCTAGTGCAGTGATTGAAAAATTTAATATTGATGCAGTTAAATGGGATAGACAACTTGAAAAAACATTTTATGATACTGATTTAAAAGCAACAGATGCTGTATTAAATTTACATGAAAAAGAAGTTCCATTTTCAGCTATACAAAAAGCATTTTCTGTTGGAGCTATTGGAACTAAAAATAAAAGAAAATTAGTACCTACAAGATGGTCTATTACTGCATGTGATTCAACATTAGCAAATCTATTTTTAAAAGAAGTTGGAAAATACCCTATAATAGATACATATAGATTTTTCGAGTATTCTAGCTTAAATAATTATTATGCAATCATTTTAACACCAACAGAATGGCAATATGAATGGATGGAAGCATTTATTAAGATATTAAGTAAAGAAGAATTAATCTTTTCAGATTATGAAACAAATACTGATAAGAAAGAGTATTCTATAGTTGGTGGATGTTATTATACTTGTAAGATGGCAGTTTTAGATTATTTAAGAAAAATTAAACATCAATCTGGAGTGATTGTTCTAAGAGAAGCGTCTACAGGTTATGTTCCTTTAGGAGTATTTAATGTTCGTGAAAATGTTAAATATGGTATGGAAAATCCATATAAAGAATTTGAAACACTTAAAGATGCTTTAAAACATGCATCTGAAAAATTAAAAATACCAATAAGTAAATATGTAAAACAAAGTGACTTATTAAATGAAATGTTACATACGAAACAAACTACCTTAGATTTATTCTTTAAAAAGTGATATTATGTTTAAATTCAAAACTTCACATGAAAAAACAAAAGAAGCTATGTCAAAAGCTATTAATGGTGATTGGGAAAATCATGCTGAAGAAAAAGTTAAAAATTTAACAAACCATGAAAAAGTTATTTTCACTAATAATGGTAATGCAGCTATTTTTATGGCATTATCAGCTGTTGGTGAAGATTTACTTGTTCCAGATCAAGGAGGATGGCATGGATTTAAACAAATAGGAAAGAAATTAAATAAAAATATCACACAAATAAAAACAAATAAAGGATTAATAAATCCAGAAACTCTTAGTGAGTATAAAGATTGTTCTCTTATTTTAACAAGTTTTGCAGGATATACTGCTAAACAAGATTTAAAAAATATTTCAAAAATATGTAAAGAAAATAATATTATTTTAATTGAAGATGCATCTGCTGGAATTGGTGATAAAAAAAGAGAAGTTGGATGGGGAAACTATTCAGACATTATCTTAGCATCAACAGGATCTCCAAAAATTATCAATGTTGGCGCAGGTGGATTTTTATCAACAAGTAACCCTGAACTTTTTGAAAATTTAAAAATTTTAGAAAAAGTGACAAAAACTAATGAAATTATCTTAGCTGGTATAGATAGTGAACTTGATTTTGTAGAAAAAAATTTAGAAGTTACAGTAAATGCAAATACTTATTTAAAAAACAACATAGACAATGTAATACATCAAGGAAATGAAGGAGTTAATGTAATTATTCAACATGATAATCCAAAAGCATATTCTTGGTCATTAAAAGATGCGCTTCCTATTGAAAAAAAGAGTTTTGTTACAACATGTCCAAATTATAATAGGGTAAAAACAAAAGCAGTTTGTATTGAAATTAAAAATTTAGATTATGAATCACTATCTAAAGAAAATCTAGATTTAATTATTGAATCTTGTAATACACTCTAACTTTATAAACTAATCAATATAGAAGATACTTATGAATTATGAAAATATCAGTATGGACGAACATTGCTGTGCTAACTGTGAATACTGAGCAATAAATACACAATTAACAGGTCCTGCAGACTGAGTTATTTGTCGAAAAGATGGAATGCATACTGCACCAGAAGATTGTTGTAATCTTTTCAAACAAGACCCTATTGTATATGAAAGTTTATTTGGTGGAGGATACAGTATGAACGGCGGAGATTACGGTCGAGTTTATAGAAGAAGACAAAAATTATGTTACTACATAAACTGGAGAAATAAACAAATATATTAAATCTCAGTAATCAACAATTAATTTAGTAGATTTGTCTATTAATATATCTTCTATATCCATGTATTCGATTTCTTTATTAGATATATTATAGACTTCTTGTAATTTTAAAGAATTGGTAGTTAAAACACTATCTTCTCTTATAAAAATATCATTAAAAGAATCAATGATTTCATTATTACAGTCAATGAAAATAGCACAAATATCAATTTGACCTTCTTTTAATCCTAAAATTTTAAATGCTTTAGATATTTGTCTTTGACCTGAAGCTCTTAAAACTATTTCTACACTTAAATCTTTAGCTAAATTTTCTCCACGTTCAAAAGCTAAATAAGAATGATAAATTGCATGATTAATATGACGTAACCCACCAATACAAGAAGCATCAATTAATTGAATAACACTATTAGGATTTTCTTTTTTAATATTATTAATAAACTCTAAAGTATCATCTAAAGAAGTTATATTACCTTTAAAACCAATAATTTTAATATTATCCATATTATTTATCCTCAATTAATCTATTTACACCAGCAATATATGCTTTTACACTTGCATTAATAATATCCGGTTCAGTAGCCTTAGCAGTGATAATCTTTTCACCATCACCAAGTTTAACCATAACATCAATCAATGCATCAGTACCACCAGTAATTGAATCTACATGAAATTCAACAAGTTTCAAATCACCAATTGAGAGAGAGTTTTACTAACTGCATTAATAGCAGCATCAACAGGTCCAATACCAACACCTGCTTCAATAATTTCTTCACCACGAATATTAAGTTTAACAGAAGCAGTTGGCATGATTTTATTACCAGAAACAATTGAAACTTCTTCTAAATGTAATCTATCATTGTGTGAAATATTTAAAACATCCTCAGTAATAGCAAAAACATCAAAATCCGTTACACATTTACCTTTATCTCCTAAATCTTTTACTCTATCAAAAATTTGTTTAAATTGTTCTTTATTAACATTTAAATTCATATCTTCTAATTTTTTATTTAACCCATGGGTTCCCATATGTTTTCCTAAAATGAATTTACGTTTACGACCAACAAGTTCTGGAGCAATAGGTTCATAAGTATGAGAATTTTTAATAACACCATTAGCATGAATTCCAGATTCATGTGCAAAAGCATTTTCACCTACAATTGCCTTATTAGGTTGAATATTAACACCTGTTAATCTAGCAACTAATTTTGAAATAGAATATATTTTTTGTATATCTACTGAAGTATAATAATTAGGAATTAATCTATCGATTGCAACAACAGTTTCTTCAAAAGAAGTATTACCTGCTCTTTCACCAATACCATTAATAGTTGAATGAAACTCACAAGCTCCAGCTCTAATTGCAGATAATGTATTAGCAACAGCAAGTCCAAAATCATTATGACAATGACAACTTATAGGTTTAGAAAAATCCTTAAACTGATAAAAAAGACTAAAAGATTTATCAGGAGTTAAAATACCAACAGTATCACAAATACAAAATCTATCAGCTTTAAAATCAGCTGCATTATTAAAAACTGTTTTTATAAAATCAATATCACTTCTAGAAGCATCTTCAGCTGAAATTTCAACTGATAAACCATGATCTTTACAATATTGAATTGCATTATTTGACATTTCTAAAAGATCCTCTTTAGAAGTATTCAATTTATCAAAAATATGTAAATCAAAAGTAGGTACAACTAAATTAACTCCATCAACATCACAATCAAGACAATAATTAATATCTTTAATTAAAGGTCTAGAAAAACCAAGAATATCTGCATTAAAACCTTGTTGAGAAATTTCTTTAATTGAATTTCTTTCTCCTTCAGAAGTAATTGCAGAACCTGCTTCTATATAATCTACTTTAATATCATCTAATTTAGAAGCAATTCTTAACTTTTCAGAAAAAGTTAAAGAAACACCTGGAGTTTGTTCACCATCTCTTAAAGTTGTATCAAAAATTTTAATATTCATAATCCACCAACAATACTGAAGTAGATATTAAAAATAATTT
>JAKSUH010000075.1 GCA_024413395.1 archaeon | reverse complement strand
AAAATATGTCTATAACTAATTCCAGTATAGAATTTTCCTTTAAAATCATCATATTTTTCATTAAAATATTCATTTAAACCTTTTAATAATACATCAGATTCTTCAGAAGTTATGTGATCCGCATTAAAATTATTAATTAAACCATCTTCTTCATAAATAGTATTACATCTAAAAATAACATCTCTATCAGAAGTTTTAAGATGCATACTACCTGCTTCTAAAGGTCCACGACCAGTATAATAATCTGCAGGATTATACCCAAAAATACTCATATTAGCTACATCAGAACCAGGAGTATAACCTTCAGGAACATTATTAGTTAATCCACCAAAACCTTTACAAGCTAATTTATCCATATTTGGAGTATTTGCTACTTCTAAAGGGGTTCTATTATTTAATTTATCAATAGGGTAATCACTTGCCCCATCTGGAATAATTATTACATATTTCATTTTAATCTATTTTTTAAGTTTTAATATTGAAATTAAGTCAGTTATCATAGCTGAAGCAGTTTCTATTGAACCTGCACCTTTACCTACTACAGTAATTTCATCAGCTAAATCAGTTTTAATTGTTGCCATGTTTAAAGTACCACTTACATCATAAGCGCTTCCTTTTTTAACTAAACGTGGAGATACTTTTAAAGTTGTAGGAGTTACTTCACCGATTAATTTTATTAAGTATCCAGCATCTTTAGCTAATTCAATAGCTTCTGAAGTAATATTAGAAATACCAATTACTTCTACATCAGTATAAGTTGCATCTACACCTAAAAGAGAATTAGCTAAAATAACAGTTTTACATGCTGCATCTTCACCTTCAACATCAGCAGTTGGATCTGTTTCAGCAATTCCTAATTCTTGAGATTCTTTTAAGATATCTTCATAAGAAGATCCTTCAGCAGTCATTCTTGATAATATGTAATTAGTAGTACCATTTAAAATTCCAGTAATGGATTCAATTTTACAACTTGAAAGAGTATCTTTTGCACAATTAATAATAGGCATAGCACCACCTACAGTTGCTTCATATCTAAATTGCACATTATTTTTTTCAGCTGCATCAATTACATCTTTAAATCTTAAAGCTAAATGTCCCTTATTTGAAGTTACGACATCTTTACGTGCTTCAAAAGCTTTCATAGTTAAAGAATATGCTGGTTCACCAGTTTCTTTATTAGTTGGTGTACATTCAATTAAACAATCATATTCTACAGCATCTAACACATCAATTCCTGAAATGTCACTACCATATTCTGGATAATTGCTTAATTTACCTTTATTCTTTTTAGTATCAATTAATAATTGTTCATCTAAACCTTCTTGACAAATAGCAGAGGAAGATGAATCAGCAACAGCAACTAATTTAAGTTCTGCATCATAGTTATCTTTAATGATATCTTTTTTCATTGCAATTACATTAGCTATACCTTGACCTACAGAACCAAAACCCATTAAAATTATTTTACATTCCATATTAACACCTCATACATTGTTAATCATGAGGAAATCTTTTTCAGAACAGATTTCTGCAAGCTTTCCTAATGCTAATTCTTCTTTTCCTGCATTAAGTTCAATATTTATCAATGCAGCAGATTTATTGTCTTCACTTAATTGAATATTAAATTCATTTACAAATACACCTTCTAACTCATTGAGTCTATCAATTGTATCTTGTAAATTTTCATCAACTAAATGGCCAATTAATATAGCACTAATAATTTCTGTATCTAAAGTACCGTTAATTTCTAAAATAGAGAATCCTAAATCTTTAAATTTATTAACAACATTTGAAAGATTTTCTTTTTCGCCTTCTAAAGTCAATTGAACAGGAACATTTCCTTGTTCGTTTTTCGCTTCTCTTTTATGAATTACAGTTACAATATTTGCACCAAGACCACGAATAGGCTCTAAAACTGCAACTAATTGTCCTGGAGCATCTTTAACTTCTACTAACAAATTCATTCTCACAATAATCACCTTATTGAGTCCAAGTAGCCTTTTTAACAATAAGATTTCCATCTTTATCTATACGAGCATTTCTTAATATTTTTTCTGGATTTTTCTCGTTTGATTCATCTTTACGAGTGAGATTTAAATTATCAGTAATATACCAAGTTTCTTCTAAATCAGGAATATCTTCTAATTTTTTTGAAAATTCTTCCACGATTTTTTCTGCATCATTTTCTTTTGCCATGAATAAATCTCCTAGTTAAATTATAATAATATTAATATATATTTTTATATAAATAAAGGTTTAATAAAAAAAGGGTTTTTTTATAGAAAATTTGTTAAAAAAAATTATAATGAATTAATAAAATTATCAACATCAAAGTTTTTTAATACTTTTTTCCTTAATAATTTATCAATACCTGTACCATATTGAGCTGCTTTTTTTGGTCTATAAGCAAATTCTTTATCTAATCCCAAATTAAAAGCCAAATCTCTTAAAACTCTCTTTCTAAGAACATCTTCAGATGAATTTATCTTTTCTGTGATTGGAATTTTTAATGCATAATAAACAAGTTTTTCATCTAAATAAGGCATACGTAATTCAACATTATTTAATGCAGATACCCCATAATCTCTTTCTAAATTTACATGATGTATATTAGCAATATCAAATTCAAGCTCTTCTTGAAGTGTTTTATTAGAATAACTTTTCAAATAACGATTATAACCAGCAAACAATTCATCAGCACCTTGTCCTGATAAAGCAACTTTATAACCATCCTGAGAAATCATTTGACTAGCTAAATAAATTGTCATTCCAACTCCTATTTTCATTAAGTTATTTTCGGCTATAACTCTTAAAACATCAGGTAATGCATCTTTAACAATGTCTTCTGTAACAACTTTAGATTTTAATGGTAAATTTAAAGAATTTGCTACTTTTTTAACATATTCTAAATCTTTTGAACCTTCTTTTCTTACTGCATATAATTTAATAGGATACTTTTTTAAAATTAAAGCTATTAAAGAAGAATCTACTCCACCTGAAAATATAATAGGTATCTCATTTAGATTTTTAATTCTTTTAAAAATAGATTCTTTAAGTAACTCTTCTAAAGATTCATCTAATTCAAATTCTTTTGGTGGAACTGGAATTTCTTTTCCATTATATATAATAAACCCTGGTTTTAATTTTTTAACTCCATCATATCCTAGATTTCCTTTATAAAATGAAAATTGATCATCAACATAATAAAGAGGTTTAGTTCCAATATAATCACAAGCTAAAACTAAATTCTCCCCATCAGAAATAGAAAATGCGTAATCACCATCAATTAATTTAACAACTTCTAATACTGCTTCTAATAAATTAGTTCCATTATAGAACCTTTTGAAAATATCTTCAAAATTATTATCATTATTATATATTGTTCCATTAAATGAGATATTTAAAAAGTCACTCATAATATCAATAAAAATATTTATAAAATTTCATATATAAAATATTATAATTAAGGTGAATAGCATGAAAGAATATGGAAATAGAACAAAAGAAATACATGCAGGTCAAGAAAAAGCAGATATTGGAACAGGCGCAAGAGCTGTCCCTATATATTTAACAAGTTCATATGTATTTAACGATGCAGAATATGCTGCAGATGTATTCATGATGGATAAACCAGGATACATTTATACAAGATTAAATAATCCAACTAACGAAGCTTTAGAAAAAAGAGTAGCTGCAATTGAAGGTGGAAGTGGATGTTTAACTGTTTCTTCAGGAATGGCTGCAATTTCAACAGCTTTATTAACTATTGTACAAAGTGGAGATGAAATAGTCTCTGGAAACAATTTATACGGAGGAACATTCACTTTATTTAAAAATACTTTTGCTAAATGGGGAATAAAAGTACATTTCGTTGATTCTCAAGATTTAAATGCTTTCGAAGAAGCAATTAATGAAAATACAAAAGCTATTTACTGTGAATCTATTGGAAATCCTAAATTAGATGTTCCTGATTTTGAAGCATTATCTGAATTAGCACATAAAAACAATATTCCTTTAGTAGTAGACAACACTAGTGCTATTGGAATGGTGAAACCAATTGATTATGGTGCAGATGTTGTTGTTCATTCAGCTACAAAAATTATTGGAGGACATGGAACTGCTTTAGGAGGAACTATTGTTGAATCAGGTAAATTTGATTGGACTAATGGTAAATTCCCAGAATTTACAGAACCTGATGAAAGTTATCATGGATTAATATACTCAGAACGTTTCCCTGAAACTGCATTAGTTGAAAAAGCACGTTGCCAAATATTAAGAGATTTAGGATTGTGTTCCAGTCCATTTAATTCATTCCAATTACTCCAAGGACTTGAAACTATGTCTTTAAGAGTTAATCAACATTGTGAAAATGCTTTAGAAGTAGCTAAATTCTTAGAAAGTCATGATGCTGTTTCTTGGGTAAATTATCTAGGACTTGAAAATAATCCAAACCATGAACAAGCTAAAAAATACTTAAAAGGCAAATATGGTTGTGTATTAGGATTTGGAATTAAAGGTGGTATAGAAGAAGGAAAAAAATTCATTGCTAATGTAAAACTTTGTTCACATTTAGCTAATATCTGTGATGCAAAAACATTAGTTGTTCATCCAGGTAGTACCACACATTCAGGTTTAACACCAGAAGAACAAATCTCAACAGGAGTTACTCCTGACTTTATTAGAATGTCTGTTGGAATAGAAAATGTTGAAGATATCATAGCAGACATCAATCAAGCATTACAAAAAGCAGTAAAATAGAAAGGTAAAATAAAACCTTTCTTTTTTTAATATTTTGAAATTAAGTGACTTATTAGCTCACTAGTAATAAGTCCTTCTAATTTTTTATCTTCACCAATTACTGGTAAACAAGAAATATCATAATCTTTTAATTTTTTAGCTATATCAATAATAGAGTCTTCTTTACTACAAGACCGTACTGATTTTGTCATGATTTTATCTAATTCATATGTATCATTTGCAATAGCTTTAGATAAATCCCAACTAGTAACAATACCCATTAATTCATTAACCCCATTTACAATAGGAACATGAGTTACTTGCTCTTTAACCATTAATTCAGCAGCTTCTCTTACACCTGAATTAGTGTTAAGAGTTGGAACATCTGTTTTCATTAAATCAGCTACAATATTTTCAGATAAGAAACTTGAAATAATAAAATTAAGTTGACCTTCTTCTAATAAAAATGCATCATGTCCATGAGGAGATTGAAGTTCTGAATAGGAAACATTTACATCATTTGCAGCTAATGCATTAACTAACGCTTCATTCTGTTCTACTGGATATAACCAATCCGTATCAACAGCTATTATTTTAACTTTTGATTTAACATTAGATAAACCTTCAATTAAAGAACCTTCTTCAGATAAATCAAAATAATCCACTGCTTTAGTAATATAAAGATAACTATTAGCATCAAAACGTTCAACAAAAGTTGTACCTTGATGCTTTAAGTAACTTTCTACTTGAAAATCAATTTCAAAGTCAAAACTTTTCTCATTTTTATCTTGTAATGAACGACCAAACTTTAAATCCATTGATTCTTCGGATAAATAAGTAATATGAGCCATCATACGAGCTACAGATAATCCACTTTTAGGAACATCATTAGTTTTATAATATTCTCCTTGATTCCATTTAGGATCAGAGAAAATAGCTTGTCTACCAACAGCATTGAAAGCGATTTGTTGTGGAGTACTTCTACCAGTAGTAGCAATAGGAATAGCCTTTTTAACTATATCAGGATAGGAAATCATCCATTGTAATACTTGCATTCCACCCATTGAACCACCTATAACAGCAGTTAATTGATTAATTTTAAAACATTCAATTACCAGCACTTTTTGAACATTAACCATGTCTTTGATAGTTATAACAGGGAAATCCATACCATATTCTTCCCCAGTTTCAGGATTAATAGAAGCAGGCCCAGTTGTACCTTTACATCCCCCTAAAACATTAGAACAAATAACAAAAAATTTATTAGTATCAAGAGCTTTTCCTGGACCAATAATTATATCCCACCAACCTGGTTTTTTAGCATTTTTATGCCAACCAGCTGCATGAGCATCACCAGTTAAAGCATGACAAATTAAAATAGCATTAGTTTTATTTTTATTTAATTTACCATAAGTTTCATAAGCAACGGTAACATTATCTAAAGTTTTTCCACTTTCAAGTTCAATAGTTCCTTTAATATCGAACTTTTGAGTTTCTACATAACCTACTCCGTCATCTTTCATTTTAAAAATCCCCTAAACCTAACTTTCTCATAGCTTCAGAAGCAGCATGCTGTTCAGCTTCTTTTTTAGTTTTTCCAATTCCCATACCATATTCTACACCATTAAGAAGTATAGACATAGTGAAAGTTTTATCATGCGGTAATCCTTTTTCATCTAAAAGTTGATATGAAATTTCAATACTCTCATAATCACCATATTCTTTAATATGTGATTTATAATCATAGAAGAAAATTTTTTTGTCATCAATAGATTTAAAAATAATTTTTAAAATGTATCTTTTAGCAAAAACTATACCTTGGTCTAAGAAAATAGCTCCTAAAAATGATTCAAAAATATCCGCAGTAATAGATAAAATCTCATTTTGAGTTAAACCTTCATTTAAATCATATTTAATATAATTATTCAAACCTAATTCCTCAGAATAATAAATAAGAGCAGCTTGACAAACATAATTTGACCTTAATTTTGTTAAGTTCCCTTCTTCATATTTAGGATATTTTTTATATAAATATTCAGAAACAAGCATACTTAATATGGAATCACCTAAAAATTCTAACCTTTCATAGTTATAATTAAGATTATTACTTGTTCCATATGAGGAATGAGTAAAAGCAATCTCATATAATTGCTCATTATTTGGAATAATATCAAATTTTTCAAATAAAGACTTCATATTTATCTATTTTAA
>JAKSUH010000074.1 GCA_024413395.1 archaeon | reverse complement strand
TCTCAATACTAAAATTACACTAGACATAGATATTTTTCAACCAAAACAAGACGAAAATATTACATTTAATCCAACCAAAGATAATGAAGATTTATCTAAACTTGGTTTTGGAGTAATATCCACCAATAAAAGTCCATTTGATACAGTAGCTAAGATGGAAAATAATAAAAGTAATCCATTAATTGCTAATCTTGAGAAAAATAGGAATGAAAAGACATTTAAAAGAATGGCCATACCTTTAAAAGACTTATCTTTAATAACTTCATCAGCCCCTGTTTTTATAATTAATAATGAAAAAATAGGTGAATCTTTTGATGAAATCCCAGTTATTAGATCTTGGGAGTTAAAAGAATTTGAAAACTCCAAAGAATTACTTAAATTAATAAAAGAAAGAAAAGAAAACTAAGTGGTAAAATGGAAAATTTAAATATTGAAGGATTGAAAGATTATCCTATAAAATGGCTTTTAAACTTCAGAGGCCAAAAAGCAATAGGAATTTGTGGATATTCCCAAAAAATAGCAATGTTTGCACATGACCAAAGAGTAGCAAACATTCTCGATGATATTGTAATTGGTACTGATGAAAATGAAGAAGGTTATGGTTGTGAAGAAGCAGAAAGATGCTGTAATTTTGATTGTGAATACTGTAAAATTAATGAAAGAGAATATTTACAAGTTACAGGTAAAAAACCTTCTAATAAAAATATAAAAGATTTAAAAGTAGGATTAGAATCCCTTAATGCAGAAATTGAATATTTAAAACTCGTACCATTTGATAAACACGAAATTGTCGAATATTAAATATCAAATAACATATTAAAATCTGTTTTAGCTTCGTTTTCACTAGCTATCCCTACAGTAATTAAATCAATATAATCTAAAGAGTTAATAAAGTTAAAAGCTTCTTGTGGCATTAAAATACCACATGCTAATACTTTACTAGCTATTACTTTTTTATTTAATTTTTTTAAGTTATTTTCAAATTCTTCTCTTTTTGAACCAATAAACATAGGAGAATCCATCATATAACCTAATTTATTAATTGGAACCATATAAAACTCAAATAATTCTAAATCAAGATTTTCCAAAATTAAACCAGTAGTTTTAATTGGAAAATTAGTAATTAAACCTGCAAAAGAATTTGTTTCATTAATTTTTTCTAAAATTTCACTAGTTAAATCCCAATCATAACCATCAACTAAAAATTCATCAACAAGCATAATATCAGGATTATAACTAGATAATACATCAATATCATTTTGCCAATCCACTTCTTTTGCTTTTACAAAATCAGGAATCATATAATCAATACCAAAATGTTTACCAATTGATGCAACAACATCCATTTTACAACCATCATTTGAAGCAATGTCATAAGCTTCAAGAAGTGCTGAATCATTAACTAAATTAATGGATCTAACTCCTAAATCATAAGAAGTTTTGATGATGTTTGCAATGCTTTCTGGATTTTTATGTAAATCAATATCATATAAACGAGTTCTATGACCAAAATAAGGCTCAGCAATAAAAGGAGCATTACCTAAAATAGTTTTTGGAATTGTTTTTTCATTAAAATTAAATGAATCATTAAAAATAATAATCACCCTAAAAAGTTGAATTTTATCATATATTTATAATAATTTTAAATACGAGAAAATATATATTTTTATATAATATTTACATTTGTCTTTATGCTGTAAATGAGAATAAAAAATGGTGAAATGATGAAAGTACTCGTTGCTGATGCAATAAATGAAAAAGGTATTGAAAATTTAAAGGAAGTTGCTGAAGTTGTTGTTGATACCAGCATTACTCCTGAAGAATTAGTAAATACAATAAATGAATATGATGGTATAGTCGTAAGAAGCCGAACAAAAGTTACTAGAGAAGTAATTGAAAAAGCAGATAATTTAAAAATTATTGCTAGAGCTGGTGTTGGTGTAGATAACATCGATTTAGATGCAGCTACTGAAAAAGGTATTATGGTTCTAAACTCTCCTGAATCAACTTCCATTACTGTAGCAGAACATAGTATGGGATTATTATTAAGTTTAGCTCGTAAAATTTCAATTGCAGATGCATCTGTAAAAGATGCTAAATGGGAAAAGAAAAAATTTATGGGTGTTGAACTCAGAAACAAAACCCTTGGTGTTATTGGAATGGGTAGAATTGGTTCCCAAGTAGTTAAAAGATGTAGAGCATTTGAAATGGATGCAGTTGTATATGATCCATACTTACCAGAAGAAGTAGCTATTCAAATGGGTGTAGAATTAGTTGATTTAGAAACATTACTCAAAAGAGCAGACTTTATTACAATTCACGTACCTCTTACTCCTGAAACCAAACACTTAATTTCAACTGAAGAATTTGAAATTATGAAAGAAGGAGCATTTATTACAAACTGTGCTCGTGGAGGAATTATTGATGAAGAAGCACTTTATGATGCATTACTCAATAATAAAATTGGAGGAGCTGCTTTAGATGTTTACGAAGATGAACCTCCAGCTGAAGATTGTAAATTATTTGAATTAGATAATATTGTTTTAACCCCTCATATTGCAGCATCTACTAAAGAAGCTCAAAGAGATGCAGCTATTATTGTAGCAGACGAAATTATTGAATTATTCAAAGGTGGAACCCCACAAAATGTATTAAATATGCCTAGAATTGATAAAGAATCATATAAACAATTAGTTCCTTACTTTGAATTATGTGATAAATTAGGTAGTTTCATTTCACAAGCAGTTTCAGGAAAAGTAAAAGAATTAGAAATCGTTTACTGTGGAGAATTAGCTGAACTTAATAATGTAGAACTTTTAACAAGAACTATCATTCAAGGAATTATTAATCCAATTTTATCTAGCCCAGTAAATGCAGTTAATGCAGCACTTATTGCTAAAAACTACGGAATAAGTGTTACTGAAGGTAAAAACGAAGATGCAAAAGGATATGATTCTCTTATTAAAGTTACTGCAAAAACAGATAAAAGTTCATTTACTGCTGACGGAACAATGTTAAACGTTCCAAAAATTATTAGAGTCAACAATTATTGGGTTGATGTAAAACCTGAAGGATATATGTTTGTAGCAAAATATGAAGATATTCCTGGTAGTATTGGTAAAATTGGCACCATTTTAGGTGAACACGACATCAATATTGGAGTCATGCAAGTTGGAAGAGACGAAGCTGGTGGAGAAGCTATTATGATTCTTACACTAGATAAAGAAGTTCCAATAGAAGTTATCAAAGAACTTAAAGAAGCAGACAACATCTTTGATGCTGTTTCATTAAAATTATAAAAAAATTATTTCACCAATAATTTTTTATTCTTTTTTTATTTTATTATTTTTTAAAGGTTTAACAACAAGATTACCATTAGAATCAATTTCTACCAATATGTATTAATTAGTACATGTTTGATAAATTTCTTATTTATTAATATACTATAATAAAACACATTAACAGTGCTTTATACTGATTTTAAAGTATTTAATAATATATGTATTATCACATATAGGAGGAATTTCATGGTTCGATTAAGAATAAATTTATTGAGTATATCTTTTTTAATTTTAGTGTGTATATGTCTAGTTTCAAGTGTAAGTGCAGCAGATACAGTTAATGTTAGTACAGTCGATCATCATAATGTGTTAGATAATCAAACTAATGCAATAAATGTTTTAGGAGATAATTCTACAATAGTTGATAATTCAACAGTAATTGATAATTCAACTGTATCAACTAACACAACAGAAAATAACATGACTAACTCCTCTGATCTTTCAAAGGATTAAAAAACGCTGCTATAGATGGAGCTACTGAGGGTGCAATTTATGGTGGTGCTGCAGGTGCTGCAATAGGTGCTTTTGTAGGTTCAGTAGTAGCATTTGATGCAGTTATTGATAGTGCTCTTTTCACTGCTGGTGCTTCTATTGCAGGTGTTGTTCCTGCAACCCAAATAGGTTGCGCGGTAGGTATAGCTGTAGGTACCGTGGTTGGTGCTGCTGTTGGAGCAACGGTTAAAGTGTTTAAATGTTTATTTAAACATAAACATCACAAACATAAATAATATCATCTAATAATTGAAGAGGATTATTTTACTAGTACTTCGTTGTTATTAATTAAAGAAAAAAGTTAATAATTATTTAATTTATATAAATAAATTATTAATGTAGTGGATTAATAACTAACATCTTTTTTTATCTATTTAACACCACAAAGTATTAAACTAGCGAATATCCACGTATTTATTTTTTTTCATTATTTAAAGGTTTAATAACAAG
The DNA here is from genome assembly GCA_024413395.1 of archaeon. Classification (GTDB taxonomy): domain Archaea; phylum Methanobacteriota; class Methanobacteria; order Methanobacteriales; family Methanobacteriaceae; genus Methanocatella. Next base: position 2,724 of record JAKSUH010000074.1, on the reverse strand, counting down.
ATTACCATTAGAATCAATTTCTAACATTAGAGAACCTTTAACAACAGTACTATCTAAATGGACATTATTATTTTGATTATTGAATTCTTTTTCATATTGAGAGTACCTATCAACTTCTTCCTCATCTTCAATAATATCCTCTTCATCAAAAAAGCCTGCTTTAACAATTTCATCATCTTTAACAATGTCATCTTCATCAAAAAAGTCACAAAGGTATTCTTCTTGAATTATATCGCTATAATCACCAATTGTATAATCCATTTCATTCCCATATTTATCATAAGCTTTGAAAGTTTCAACAGAATAAGGTAAACATACAATCATGTGAAAAAGACCATTTTTAGAGAAAGTATATAAATCTGCATCTGAAGGGCGTGCACTTGGACCTGGATGAGAATGTACAGAACCCCAATGTTTAGTAGTCATTGGAATCATTTCTTTATGGAAAACCGCACCTGTTTCACAAGTTTCTCCTGGAAGGAATATTAAACCAATAATATAAAGAGTTTTATCTTTAATAAATCCATCAAAAAGTGATAAAAATTCATTAGGATAAGATTTTTTAGAATAATAAATTACAGAATCAATAACTTCTTGATCTATTTTAACTTGATCAAAATCGTTATCTTCTTTATTAAAAATACTTGAAAAAAATCCCACATTATCCCTCAATTAAATTTAACTCAATAAAGAAGTCTTTTGTAAAAATAGGAATATCATAATCTTTAAAAATATAACTACGATAAGAAGTGACTTCTTTATCTTCTTTTTGATTATATCCTTTAATTTCTTTTTCTTTTTTGTAAATAGCTATACCTCTTTTACGATAAGAATCAACATCATTTAAATTAATACCATTTTCAAATAGCATATTGTGAATATCACTATATTTTAAACCTTTTATTCGTTCATTAGCTTCTTCAGTAGAATATTTTGATTTTAAAAAGGTTATTCCATAACTATTTACACAATTTCTCCAAGCTTCATCTTGTCTCCACTTAAAATAATTTGGAATTTCTTCTTTAGATATTGGAATAATCCTACTATCAAAAGCTATTGGTTTAGGGAGAGTAACTTCTTCAAAATATTTATTAAGGTTAAAAGAAAAGGAACTAGCAGCAAAACTAGCTAATACAGAATCCATTTTCTCAATTCTTCCAGAAAAAGGAATGTTATCTAAAATAAGACTAATTTCATCTGAAAAAGTATAAATGAATGAAGGAGCGAATTCTTTAAATAAATCACATGAAACATTAGCCATTAAATTTGAAAAATCATCATCATAAGGTTTTTCAAGATTTAAAACACGAGTTAATGAATGAAAACTCCTTCCATCCAATCTAACAATAATTTTAGAATTTTTTGGAATTTTTAACTGTGAATAAATCTCATAATCTTTCATTTAAGTTCCTACTAATATATTTTCATTTAAGTTTTTCAATAATTTAATAGCTGAAAATGCAGCTAACATACTTGTTTTAGGATTTGCACTGCAAGGATGATTCATAGTAATAGTTTTAAATTCACCAAAATCACCTTTAATAGTTACTTCGTGAACATTTCTATCTACATTAGGATCTACAATAATTTTAACATCGATATCTCTTTTAACAGCTAAACTAATAGTTGCAGCAACATTAATGTTTACTGGGAATTTTTTAACTGCATCAGATGCTTTTCCTTCAAATAAAACTTCAACTTCATCGATTTGTTTACCTAAAGATTTTGGAGATTTACGAGTAACAAGACTTACTTCATCTATCTTACCATCTGCTACAGCTTTAATTCCATCTAAACCTACAACAGCTCCAGAAGGAATGTGAATTGTAACATTATTTTCTTTAGCAAGTTTTAATAATTCATTATGAAACTCAACATCTAATAAAGCACCAATACTCATTATAATCATATCAGTTCCTTCAGAAATAATTTTAGGTGCATATTGTCTTACTGAATCAGGAGAAGCACATTCTAAAATTAAATCAACATTATCAATCATATCTTCGATATCTAAAACAGCTACACCACCTACTAATTGAGCTAAGTTTTCAGCTCTCTCTAATGCATTATCAAAGAAATGAGTAACAGATATATTAGTTTTTTCAGTGTTAATATTACTTACAATGATATTTGCGATAGCGCCACAACCTATAATTCCAACATTCATAAAATCACTTTATATATTTAATAATAATAAAAAAATAAGAAAAAAAGTAAAAAGAATAAATAATTTATTCTTTATCGTCTACAGGTGTATCAACAGGAGGAACAGCTGCAGAAGGAGCATTTGGTATAATTGGGTCAGAGAGAGGTGCTTCTTGGACTTTTCTAATGTCCCTAGGGTTAATTAACATAATGTCCCCAATTGCTTGTACTTTATCAAAATCAATAGTTAATAAATCATTCCTGTAGGTTCTAACTTGTTGTTCTTCTTCAGGAAGAGAGAAACTTCTTCTCATAATATCTCTGAAACCAACTTGTTTTTTCTCATGTTCAATAGCTTTAACTTGTAATTTTGAAATAGTCCCTAACCTAATATTTAAAACTACATCAGCTACTTGGCCCACATAATGACCAGTTACTGTATAAATATCTAAATCGTATAATTTTGAAACTTCCACCATTTTTAACACCAATAAAGAATTTAATAATATTGATTAATTAAATCTTATTAAACTTATATTATTTCTATGTAGTTTGTTAATATAAATAGTTTATCTTAAG
>JAKSUH010000073.1 GCA_024413395.1 archaeon | reverse complement strand
TTACTGTGGAAAATTCCATAACTAATTTTTTGTTTTCATCGAAATCAAGTGTGAAAACACCAGGATGCGTTTCAATAAGTTCTTTTGCTAAACGTTTAACAAATGAGGTTCTAATATTTCCCATCAACATTCCTCCTTTAAATGTTCTTTCTGTTTATTTTTATTTAAGATAGTTAGCATATCCATAATTTGATTTAAAATTTCTGGGTCTAAGTCTTTTTCTTCAGCCAATATAGTGATTTTTTTATGAATAGATTCTTCTCTTGTCTTATCATAAATTTCCATGCCTAAATGAAGTTTAACATGAAGAATATCCTTTGCTAAAGAAGTTCTTAGACTTATTAAATCAATCAATTTATTATCAATTTCATCAATTTCTTTTCTTGACTTTAATAGAAGATCTTTCGCTTCTTGGTCATTATCAAAAAGAATTTTTTCACCCATGAAAAATCACCAATGATAGTTAATGCTAACAATATAATATTAGATGTATTACTATTTAAATGATATGTATAAAAATTAAATATTCTAAAGTAGAAATAGCAGTAAATCTTTTCAAGAATTACTATAAAGGGAGTAAGAACTAAATCAATTCCAATTACCCATAAATATAAAAGTTCATTTCGTGGAAATAAAGTTATTAAGTTTAGATTTAATAAAAAATCAGTTACTAAAGAAAGAATTACAATACAAGAAAGATTAGAATGATTCAAATTTTTTATCAAGGCATTGATTTCTTTAAAATTAAATGCAGATAAGAATTTACCATCATTATATGCAAGATTTAACAAAGAAAAAAGCCAATAAACAAGAACAATAGTTGAAAATATTAAAGATAAGCAAGCTAAAATAAAACTAAGGAAAATATTAATTGAATCAAGATAAAAAAAACTATTAAAAATAACTCATCTAATATCACTAAAGCAATCCGTAAATAGAAGTAATTATAAGATTAATGAACCCGTGATGAAATAATTCTTTAAATTTATTTAAAGGTACATAATTTAACCTATTAATTGATTTTACAAAAATACGGTAATTAATGCCTGCTTCAATAATTGAAAAGAAAAATAACATTAAAATACAAATTAAAGCTAATATAGGAAAAGGTTTAAGAACAACATCGAAATAAAAGTCGAAAAATGAAAGAAATACAAAAATTACACCTAATCCGAATACAGTCAAGTGATTTTTAAAAGTAAATTTAATTGAATCTAAAATTGTTTGAGATAATGATAATCTAACCAAATAAACCCCTTCTTAAATAAATTTACATCCTTCATTATTTACTTTAGTTTCAATTATACGTCCTTCTAAAGAAGACCATACTTCTTTAACATCATCTATATTTTCATCTTCACATATAGCAACAAATGCAGATCCAGTTCCAGATAAACCAGAAGCTAATGCTCCTGAATTTAAAGCTTCAATAGCTATAAAAGAATCAAATCCTAAAGAAGAACAATATATTAAACCATTTAAGTTTAAAGCATCATAATATTTCTCTAAAGAAGCAAGTTCAAAAGCAGTATTAACTAATGGAGCATATAATTTCATTTTTTCCACATCACTTTCACCAGATTTTGATATAAAATCAGGCATATAAACTAAAACTGCTTTTTCTTCCATAGTTTCTTTAGCTATAAATTCTCTTGTTAAATTATTTGTTAAAGTAATACCTCCAAAATAAGAGGCAGTAGCATCATCAAATGCACCAGTTATAGTTACTTTAGCTTCTAAAGATGCATCAATAGCTAAATTTATTATTTCTAAATCAGATAAAGGTTTTAAATCAAATTCATCACTAATGATTTTAGAACTTATAGCTGCAACACCATTAGATAAAGCACTGCTACTTGATAATCCTGAACTCATTGGTAAATTAGATTTTGAGTCAATAGATAATCCAAAATCATCCATATTAATATCATAAGCTTGAAAAACTTTTTTAGAAGTTAATTCCATTAAAGTGTTATCAGCACCAACATCATTAGAACATTTAATTCCAGAACCAATAGGTTTAGCTTCCAACTGTATATCTAAATCAATACCAAAAGCAGCACCAAAACCTGTTGCAATAGCATTAACAATTGTTGCAGAACCTGAAGAAGAAAGATTATACATTTAATCACCTTAATTCATCATAAGGAATTTCTAATTTTGAAAAGAATTTTGCCCTATTACGTGCATTAGCTTTAAAGTGATTCCTAAGAGGTACATTTTCAATTAATTCATCAATAGATACAGAAATTTCAACATAATCATTAGAATCAATTAATAATCCTACATCCTCAGTGATAATTTCACTAATTCCTCCAACATCACTTCCAATTACTGGAACTCCACAAGATAAAGCTTCAATTAAAACAAGCCCAAAACTTTCTGAAAAAGAAGGTAAAATTAGCATTTCTGCACTTGGAATAATGTTTTCAACATCATCACGAGCACCAGTGAAAACAACGTCTGGAATTTCTTCTTCATCAACTTTACGTTTTAAATCTTTTAAGAGAGGTCCTTCACCAACAATAACTAATAAATAATCTGTTTCAGATATTTTTTTAGCTTCTAAAAGAGCATTAACATTTTTCCTTTTAATTATGTTTCCAACAAAAAGCACAATAGGTTTTTGTAAGTTATAAAATTCAAATCTAAAATCATCTTTTCCATTATTTTGAAATTTACTTGTATCAACATAATTATAATAAACTCGAAGCTTATTGGAAATATTTTTAGCATCAGTAGCTAATATTTCATCTTTTAAAGCATTACTAACAGCTATGACTTTATCTGCTTTTTCTAAGACTTTTTTAATAATAGGTCTTATATACGCTTGTTTTTGATACAATTCAAACATGTCAGAACCATGTGCAGTTACATAAGTAGGAATATTGTATTCATTACCTATTTTAACAGCAGCATAACCTGCAGGGAATAAATAATGACCGTGAATAATATCAATATCTTCTTTTTCAACTAATTCTTTTAATGCTTTTTCAGCACTTTTTTCAAAAAGAAGACTTCTTAAACCTGGAATTCCAATTGATTTAGCTCCAATTACATGAATTCCATCAATATCCTTTAATTCCTTATGAGGATAAGTAATTACATATACTTCATGGCCTTGAGAAACTAATTCTTTTGCTAATGAATGAATATGAACACCAACACCACCATAATGAGGTGGAAATTGACCTACCATAGCTATTTTCATAATAAAATCTCAAAATAAAAATAATTAAGTTAAAGAAAAATCTTTAATATTTATAAATAAGTTTTTAAAGTTTCGACTAATTCGTCAACCATAGGAGCACCAATAAATTCAACATTTCCATTAATTACAATTGTTGGAACAGCCATTATTTGATAATCCATAGCTCTTTTTTGAGTTTCTTGGTCAACAATTTTGACGATTTCGACTTCCACACCATCTAATTGCCTTTCAGCTTCTAGTGCAGCTTGAACAGCCATCGGACAATGAGGACATGAATCTGTGGAAAATACTTCAACTTTTACAACCATAATTGTCATCTCCAATATTTTTATTTTAATTTATTTCTATTGTTTATATATATAATATTTTTCTACTATTATTTATCAAATGGACTTTAGAAATCTTTTTAATAAATAAAATAATAAAATTAAAAATGATTAAAATGAAGAATTTAACAGACGATATTAAAGAAATAATAAACGATTGTTATCCTTATATTGAAGATTTTAATCCTGCTCAAAAAGCAGTTATAGAATCAGGATATTTAGAAGATAAAACCAATTATATAATTGCTATACCTACAGCTAGTGGAAAAACAGTTCTTGGAGTGATGGCTGCTTTAAGAACTATTTTAGATGGAGGAAAAGCAGTTTATGCAGCTCCTTTACTTTCTATTCAGAATGAAAAAGTTAAAGAGTTTAAAGAATTTGAAAAATTTGGTATAAAAGTAGGAAAACATCCTTCTTCTTCTGATTTGTCTGTTATGGTTTTTGAATCATTTGATGCGATTACTAGATTTTCATGGGATGCACTAAGAGAAGTTGACACCTTAATTATTGATGAATTCCATATGATTGGAGAATATTCAAGAGGTCCTACATTAGAATGTGCAATCACAAGAGCTAAAAAAATTAACCCTTCAATGAGAATTGTTGCTTTATCTGCTACACTTCAAAATATTGAAGAAATTGAATCTTGGCTTGAAGGAAAAACCGTTACTCATGATTATAGGCCTGTTCCATTAAATAAAGAAGTATTAGACATTGAAATGTTTAATATGAAAAATAAAAATGATGTAATAGTAAAGATTTTAGAAAAATCTATTGAAGATAATTCACAAGCGTTAAGCTTTGTTTCTACTAGACGATTTACAGAAGCTTTAGCAACATATGTAGCTAAAAAATTATCTAAAAAAATTACAAAAGAACAAAAAATAAAATTTAAAGAAGTTGCAGAAAAATTATTAGATGTTCCTAGAAGAAAAGAATCTAATCCAACTTCCACTTGTTTAAAATTAGCAGAAGCAGCTGAAAATGGAGCTGTTTTTCATCATGCAGGTCTTTTTAATGAACAAAAAGAAATTATTGAAGATGAATTTAGAGCTGGAAATATTCTAATGATTGCAGCTACACCAAGTTTAATGTATGGTGTTAATTTACCTTCAAAAACTGTTATAATTAGAGATTATACACGTTGGACATCACAAGGCCCGCAATCAATTCCTGTTTTTGATTATGAACAAATGTCAGGTAGAGCAGGAAGACCTCAATATGATGATGTTGGTTATTCTTATTTAATTGCTAAATCTATGGATGAAGCATTTGATCTTCAAGAACGTTATGTTAACGGAGAAATTGAAGCAACTAATTCTAAATTAATTGAAAATAAAGATGCAATTTATAAACAAATTATTGCTCAAATAGCTTCTTCATTAGCTAAAGATATTAATGAATTACAAGAATTCTTTGAAAAAACCCTTTATGGTTTTCAAATGCAAAATAATCCTTCAATGAGCTTTTTTGCTGCAGATAGTTTAAAATGGGAATTAGAAAATGCTTTACAATTCTTACTTCAACATGGAATTATTAGAGCAAGTCCAGAAGGATTAAAAACTACTGGTTTTGGAAATTTAATTGCTAGATCAAATTATTCTGTTGAAACTGCTGTAAAAATTAAAGAATACATCTCAACAATGAATGAATTCAACCCATATGAATTAATTTATGCTTTAGCAGAAACACCTGATTTACCTTTAATATCATTTAAAGGAAGGAAAAGTAAAGATCCTGTACAAATGAAATTAAATGAATGTGGATTGTTTGCAATAGATATAGGAAACCCTGAAGCTACAACTGTTTCTTTAATTGAATGGATAAATGAAAGAAATGAATTTGAAATAGAAAATGCATATCATGTTTATTCTGCTTCAACAAGAAGAAGTGCATATGAAGCATCATTATTAATTAAATTTACAAAAAGAATAATGGAAGTTCTTGGAAATTTCAGCTATTTAAAAGATTTAGACTTTTTATCTGCTAGATTACACTATGGTGTAAAAGAAGATATAATTCCTCTTGTAGTTGGAGTAAAACGTCTTGGAAGAAAAAGAGCAAGAGCACTTGTTACTGGTCTTGGAGACAACATAGGTAATGCTTCTGAAAAAGAATTACAAAAAATAGAGGGTATCGGACCAAAAATGGCCGAAAGTATTAAAAAATTTTATCAAAATTAAAAAAAGGAGGATTTAACCTCCACCTTCTGCTACATTAGAACTTAATTCTATATTTTCAAAGTCATCTCTAATATCAGAAATATTTTCAACATCAACATCTTTTTGACGATCTTTGAAATCAATAGCATCAGAATCAAAGTCTTCTTCATTTAAGACTTCAAGATACTCAGGTAAGTACCATAAATCATTTTTAGCTAATCTAATCCAATATTTATTATTATTAGTTTCAATAGCAGTTACTTCACTTACAGTACCAGTTCTAGTGTATCTAACATATGAACCAATATGGATAGGTTTTTCTCTAGCGTCTAATACGCTCATAATAACACCAATTTATTCTTCCTCTTGTTCGACTTCTATTTCAACTTCTTCAGGTTCTTCTTCAGGAAGTTCATTAGCTAATAATAAATAATCCCCGATAGTTTTAATATCACTAAAAGCAATTTCTACTTGATTTTTAGTGAATAAACCACTATCTAATGAAATGTAAATAGTTTCAATAGCACCATTTTTCAGTGTTGAAGTCAACATTACTTACTTTACCAATTTTTTTGCATTTGTGTCTAAAACACGTAAACCTAAAAAAAATCTTTAATTAAGATTTCATATCACCTTATTATTAATTAAGTTAAGTAAGTATTATATTAATCGAAATATATAATACTATCTATATAATCATATGTGGTGAAAAAATGGAAAGAGTATGTCGAATAATTATTGAAGATATTATAAATGGAAAAATAACTACTCGACGTGAAGCAGAAGTGGAAAAAAGACAATTGTGTAGAGATTTAAAATTAAATCAATTTATGAGTAATTCTAAAATTTTAGAATATGCAACTCCTGAAGAAAAAGAAATTGTAACATCAATTTTAAAGAAAAAACCTACAAGAACAATGTCTGGAGTGGCTATAGTAGCTGTAATGTGCTACCCACATAAATGTCCACATGGAAGATGTTTCTATTGTCCTGAAAGTACTGTAGCACCTCCAAGTTATACTGGTGAAGAACCTGCAGCACTTAGAGGAAGAATGTTTGAATTTCATCCATATGTACAATGTTTTAATAGATTAAAACAACTTAAAAAGATCGGCCATCCAATTGATAAAGTGGAATTAATTATTATGGGAGGAACATTCCCTTCAACAGATTTATGTTATCAAGAATGGTTTACAAGCCAATGTTTAAAAGCAATGGTTGATTTTGGCCTTATTTTAGAAAATAATCCTAATGAAAACGATTTTGAACAAACCCCAATAGAAATAAAAAGTTTAGAAAATGGTGTTTTAAAAACATATGAACCATCAAATTATGTTATTATAGACGATGTTCAAAAAGCAAATGAATCATCTAAAGTTAGATGTGTTGGAATGACCTTTGAAACACGTCCAGATTATTGTAAAAAAGAACATATTAA
>JAKSUH010000072.1 GCA_024413395.1 archaeon | reverse complement strand
TATACCAGAGGATCTTAAGTCCTCCCCCTTTGGCCGCTCGGGCACCCTTGCATAAGATATACAATAATGTAATGTATGATTTTGTAATATATAAATGTAACGGTATCCCTTAAATTTACAATAATATTGAAAATATATATTAAAAGAAAAACAAAATGATTATATAATATTTTATTAAAGGTGTTTTTGTGATAATTGATACAGAAGAATGTGGTATTTGCGAAGATTGTATAGACGTATGCCCTGAAGAAGCGATTGAAAAACAAGCATACAAAGTTATAATCACAAATAAATGTACAAATTGCGGAGAATGTATGGATGTATGTCCTCTTGGAGCAATATATGATGAATAAGGAAAGGTAAATATGAAAAAACCAAAATTTAACATTATTGATTATTTAATTATCATATTAGTTATTGTTGCAATCGTATTTGCTTTTATACATATTACAACAGATGACAATAATGATGTTCAATCAAGCACATATGATTACTCTTCAATAAGTAAAATTTTAAATAAATACTTAGATTATTATTTAAAAGGCGAAAATGTAAATACCAAAATTGTCGGAATTGATTCAACAACTGGAGAAAAAGTAGAACTTAGTGGTACTCTTGTTTGGGCAGGAGAAGATTCAAATAACCATTTTGTAGGTAAAGTTGTAACTAAAAATGGTAGCCAATACCTCGTTGGAATATATTCAGATATTCCTTATGCAGATATTTATATAAATCAAATGACACTTGAAACCAACGGAACTCATTATAATGCAACAGATATTACTGTAAAAGCTAAAGAAATTAATTCATTATCTGATTTAGCTCTTGATACAAATTCCACATATGAAATAACCGCTACAGTTACACCAGATTCTATTGATGCAGTTACTTATCAAAAAGCATTTAATGCTCTTTTAGATAATAAAGTACTTCCAATTAAGAGATTAAGTGGATCAAGCCAATTTGTATTTAATAGAATTAGCGGTGATGATTTACTTACTGCTAGTGGTATCTTCGGGTCATTTACAGGAGAAACTTCTGAAATTAAATATAGAGTTTATAACTGTACCAATGATGATTTTGAATTAATCAAATCAAACTTTGAAGTAAAAAATATTAGAACATTATGAAAGTGATTGTATGAGCGAAATTTATTCAAAAGCCTCAACTTTTCTAAATAAATTAGCTTATACTATCAAAAATTCTTTTTTTATTAGTTTAATTTTTACAATAGCTTTAAAAATTGAAGAATTATGGGTAAATAGCTTCTTTAAGAGTTTATATCCTAGTGAAAATTTTTTAAGTTTTATTTTGAAAATTAATATATTGAAAAAAAATATTTTTTGTCCTTTAATCGTTTTAGTTGTTTTTGCAGTGTTTTTATTATTATCATTAACACTTGTAAACTCTAGTTTACAAATAACACTTCTAATTGCATTCATATCCTTTTTTATTGGTGCAGCAATTATCCCTTATTTTTTATTAAATAACAGTGATGAAAAACCTTTAATTTCTTTCCCTTATGAAGATTTATATTCAATAGGTTTCGGATTAATTATTATAGGAGTTGTATTCTTCTTTATTTCAGTAGCTACTGTTGGAGGTGTTCCTATTTTAAAACCTTCCTTAAGATATTCATTAAAACCAATGTTTACAATGCCTGTATTTTTAATGATACCAGGAGTCTGTATTTTAGCTAGTGTTTATGTTCATAAATTTAAAAACAACATTCTTACTAGAAGCCAAGCACGTTTTAGATTCATGGCATTAATTGCTTTTAGTGGAGTTTTTATGGTAGGATTAGGTTATAGAACACACTTATTAGCTATTCTTCTTGTTATGATTATTTTAGGATATTATGGAGAGATATTTGCAGTTTGGGAAGTTGTTATTGGTACTTTAATATGTGTAGCTGCAATTATTGGTATTGGATATTACAGAGCAATGGAAGAATTTGCCATAAGTACTGTAAGTCCATTTTACTCATTACAAAATCGTGCTGATTTTACATTAGGAGTATTGAATAAAATAGATCTTATAGGAGGTAATTTTGGAGTTACACACGGACAAGTGATTGCAGGTTCTATTCCTGGAAGTTCTTTAAGTCCTAGGATGCTTATTGGTAAATTAATAGATTGGAGAACTGCTGTTTCAGTGACCCCTACTTTAATTGGACAAATGGTTGCTGATTTTGGAAAAGTTGGAGTAGCTTTTGGAATGTGTTTACTTGGATTCATTCTAGGAACTGGATTTAAAATAATAAGAAAAACTAAAAATTATTTCTTCATGGGATTATATGCATTAATACTTACTTATGCAATATTAGGTGTTGAAACCGGAATATTAGATATTCAAATTTTATTATATTATGCAATAGCTCTAATTTTATATTTAATATACATCGCAAAATCTTATTCTACTAAATAGTATTACAAAATTTAAAAAAATATAGAAAAAAGTAATACTTTAATTAATTATTTATATATAGTTTATAATAATATATATTGTTGAATTTAAAAAAAAGAATAAATACTGATTTTTAATAAAAAAACATTATGAATACTGTTTTTTAAGTTTAATAACCTACAAATAGCGAATATAAAATATTAATCACATAGATAAAAATTTAAAAAAGTATTACTTTTGTAAAAAAATTTAGAGGGAGAATATGGTACACTTAAGTGAAGCATTAAGCCTTAATGAATTGGCATCTCGCGATAGTGTAATACATAATTTAGAAGGTAGAATAAAATTAATAGCATTTTTAATGATTATTGTTTTTACAGTTGTTTCAACACAACTATTTGTACCTATTGTAATGGAAATATTATTACTCATAATAATGTTCTTATCTAAAACTCCTTTAAAAACTTCAATTAAAAGATTAAGTATTTTAATAATCTTTGGAGGAATTATAATAATATTCCAACCATTTGTACAACCAGGAACTGTTATTTGGTCATATGGATGGTTACATATTACTGATGTAGGCTTAAATTGGGGAATCTTACTAGCTGCAAGATTAATTGTTTCATTAACAGCAATTATCATATTGTCTTCAACAAGTCCTTTACAAGAAGTTGTAGCTTCTTTAAGAAAACTTAAAATGCCTAAAGATATGGCTATGATTTTAAGTATTATGGTTAGATTTTTATTTATGTTTATTGATGAATTAGAAAGTATTAGAAAAGCTCAAAAATCTAGAAACTTTAATATTCATAGTAAATTAACTCCTTACAAATGGAGAATAAAACAAGTAGGTTATACAATAGCTATGATGTTTGTAAAATCTTATGAACAAGGTGAAAGAGTTTATAAAAGTATGATTTCAAGAGGTTTTTCAGATCAATCCGAACTTTATCTTGGAAAAAGTACTTTTAGAAAAAATGAGTATGTATTCATTATTTCAATTATCTGTGTAATGATTGCTGTTGAAATAATTCTTTTTAAATATTCAGGACAGATGGGATATATTGGTCAAAATATTTCAATTAATTAAATAGAAGGGAAAAAAATGAGAGAGGCAATGTCAACAAAAAATTTAAGTTTTAAATATCCTGATGGAACTTTAGCTTTAAATAACATCAATTTATCTATTAAACAAGGTGAAAAAGTAGCTATTATGGGTCCTAATGGAGCAGGAAAATCAACTTTATTTTCTCATTTCAATGGACTTAAAGAGCCAACATCAGGTCAAGTCTTAGTTGATGGAGTTCCTATTTCTTATAATAAAAAAGACCTTCTAAAAATTAGACAAAAAGTAGGAATTGTATTTCAAAACCCTAATGACCAATTATTTGCACCAACTGTTAAAGAAGATATTGCTTTTGGACCTATGAACTTAGGTTTAGACTATGCTGAAGTTGAAAATCGTGTGAAAGAAGCTTTGAACATGGTAGGAATGAGTGAATTTGAAAATAAAACACCACATCATTTAAGTGGAGGTCAACAAAAAAGAGTCATTATTGCAGGAATTGTAGCTATGCGTCCTGAAATAATGATTTTAGATGAACCTACAGCAGGATTAGATCCACATGGAGTTATACAAGTATTAGATATCTTAGAAAATCTCAATAAAGAAGGGATGAGTATTGTTATTTCTTCACACGACGTAGAAATTATTACTGAATTTGCAGATAGGATTATATTACTAAATCATGGGGAAATTATTGCAACAGGAACAGTTGAAGATATCTTTTCAGATCATGAACTATTAAAAGAAGCATGTCTTAGACCACCTAAAACAATAGAATTAATGATTAAATTAAAAAAAGCAGGTATTGACGTAGATATTCATAAATTAAACACAGATGATGCTTGTAAAGAATTATTAAAATTTATAAAATAATAAAAATACCCTGGCTAATGTATATGCATAGTTATTTTATAGCTTTTTAAAAGGATAGAAATAAAATAATTAAAATTATTATTAAAATAAATAAAAAAGTTTATCAAAGTATTAATTTAATAACATCTATTTTTAATTAAAAGATAAGAAAAAAGATATTGAAAAATAGTTAAAAAAATTATTTTTTTCTATTTTTAAATTTATTTTTAAGTTTAGTTACAAATTCAAATTCTTCTTCATAATGAGGAAAATTTGCAAACCCACAATTTGGACAATGAATTAAATTACAAACAGGTTTACCACAGTTAGTACATCCTCTGTTTGGAACTTTATCTTCATCAAATTCAAAACCACATAATCTACATTGCATAATATCAAAAATATTTAGAAAAATCCAAAATTTTATTACGACCAGAATTTTCTTCAGAATGATGACTACCAAAACCATCAAGAGGACGATTTCTTTCTGCATGAGGACATTCATGACATAATTAATCTTCGATTAAAATATTTTCAGCTTCTTCTTTTCTTAAACAAACATTATATCCTTTAATTTTAAACTCAAAAGGATCACCTAATGGAGCTACTTTCTCTAATTTAATTTTAGCACCTTTAATAAAGCCCATCCCTAAAAGATGTCTTTTTAAATCAGAATCTCCATTTTCACTGAGAGAACAAATAATTCCCTCATCCCCTGGTTTTAGTTCAATCAATTTTTTTGACATATATTCCATCCTCAAAATTTAGGTATAGCAAACTGTAGTAATACTTTGACTATGATAATATATAAATTTAGGTATACGAAAAAATTTAAAAAAAATTAAAATAAAATAGAAAATTTTTATTAACTATCTATATTAAGCAAAACCTAATAATAAACCACAATTATAAACTAAAAAGGATACAATATATGCAGTGACTGTTGTAATACAAACCATAAACATTGGCCATTTCCAGGAATTAGTTTCTTGTTTAATAGTAGTTAATGCAGGAATACATGGTACATATAACAATATAAATACCATAAATGAAAATGCAGATAAAGGAGTGAATAATCCTTGTAAAGCACCAGTTAAACTTACTGAAGATGAAAATATTGAACTATATATTCCTACTACTACTTCTTTAGCTACAACACCAAAAAGTATAGCAACAGATGCATGCCATTGTCCAAATCCTAAAGGAGCAAATACTGGAGATATAAAAGTCCCAATTTGACCAATTATACTAGTTTGAGAACCATATTTTACACCTAATGGAAGACTACTTAATAACCAAACAACAATAGAAGCACCTAATATGATTGTTCCAGCTTTTTTAACAAATCCAAATGCTTTTTCCCAAGTATGTAACAAAACCCCTTTAAAAGAAGGGAGTTTATAAGTAGGAAGTTCCATTACAAATGGTGCAGATATTCCCCTAAATATTGTTTTCTTTAATATTCTAGCTACAATAATAGCAACAACGATTCCTAATAAATATATTGAAAATAATACAGGCCCTTGATAAGCAGAGAAAAATGCACCAATAAATAATGCATAAACCGGCAACCTTGAAGAACAAGACATAAATGGAATAATCATCATTGTGAGAATGCGATCTTTTTCATTTTCCAAAGTTCTAGTAGCCATAATTCCAGGAACTCCACAACCAAATCCTAAAATCATAGGAATAAAAGCTTTACCATGAAGGCCTACAAACTTATGTATTACTTTATCCATTACAAATGCTGCTCTAGCTAAATAACCAGTATCTTCCAATACACTAATCATAAAGAACATTATAAATATTTGTGGGAAAAATACTAAAACTCCACCAACACCAGCAATTACTCCATCAACTAATAAAGAAGTATACCAATGTGGACCTAATATTGAAGCAATGAAATTTCCAAAATAGATAACACCTACTGAAAACAACTCTTGAAATGGTTTTCCTAACTCGAAAGTGATTTGGAAAATTAGATACATTATTACTAAGAAAATAGGAAGTCCTAAAATTCTATTTGTTAAAATATTATCAATTTTATCAGTAACTGATGGTTTTTCAACTTCAGGTCTTTCAACAGCTTCATTCATCAACCCATCAATAAATGCATATCTTGCATTTGCAATAATTTCTTCAGAATCTTGTTTAAAAATATCTTTTAAATGTTTTTTAACATTAACAACTTCTTTTTGAATCTGAGTAGAATAAATTGAGTCTTCAACTTTTTTTACAATTATTTCATCATTTTCAAGCAATTTAACTGCTACCCAATAAGAAGGTAATTTTTCTAAAGATGGATCTTTCTCGATTAATTTAACAATATCTGCTAAATGTTCTTTAAGCTCGTTACCATATACTAATTTCTCTGTTGAATCAATAGGATTATCAATTGCATTTTTAACAGTACTCAATAAATTATCAAACCCTATTTTATCTTTAGCATCAATTTCAACTACAGGAAAACCTAAAAGTTCACTTATAAGTTTTAAATCAATAATATGCTCTTTTTTAATAGCAAATTTGTTCATGTTTAGTGCTAAAACTAAATTAGCACCTAATTCCATCATTTGAACAGTTAAATATAAATTACGTTCTAAATTTGCTGCATCAACGACATTTATAATTACATCAGAATTTTCATCAACAATGAAATCCCTAGACACAATTTCTTCAATAGAATGTGCACTTAATGCATAGTTTCCAGGTAGATCCACAATATCAAAATGAAATCCATCAAAATCGAAATGCCCTTCAGCCCTTTCTACAGTTTTTCCAGGCCAATTTCCTACATGTTGATGCATTCCAGTTAATTGATTAAACACAGTTGTTTTACCCACATTTGGATTACCTGCAAGACCAATAATAAATTTATCCATGAACAATTCACCAAAAATTTTAAATTTAGGTATA
>JAKSUH010000071.1 GCA_024413395.1 archaeon | reverse complement strand
TCTCCTTTTCCTATATTGAATCCAGTATTTATTCCAGATATTACTAAATCTGGTTTTTCATTTAATATATGAAACAAACCAACTGTCACGGCATCTGTGGGAGTACCACTAACTCCGTAACCATATGAATTATCTCTTAATTTGGTTTTATTTATCCTAAGTGGTTCAGTTAATGTTAATGCATGACCTACAGCACTTTGTTGTCTATCTGGAGCAACAACTGTCACATCTCCTAAATCTTCAACTGCTTTTTTTGCAGATAAAATACCTGATGCAGTTACTCCATCATCATTACTTATTAAAATTTTCATATTTTTATTATAAATTTTGTTATATAAAAAACTTTAATAATATAAAAACTTAAAATAAATATTATATATTGATGAGGGTGTTAAGTTGGAAAAGCCACAACTAATTAATTTTATAGCTAAAATCATGGAAGAGTCTGGTTTTAAGGTTTATAAAAATTTTAAAACTTCTCAAAAAGTTTTAGATATTTATGCTATTTTACCAACTACTATTGGAGATTTTGGTGTAGTAGTTGCTTGTAAAAACTATGATAAAACTTTTGATGTTGGAATAGATGTTCTTAAAGAAATGGAACAGATAGGTGAAACTTTTAAAGCTTCTAAAGTCGCTATTGTAACTTCTTCTTACTTTACAGAACAAGCTAGTAATTATGCTATAAGAAAAAATATTAAATTAGTTGATCGTAATAACTTACTTGAAATGGCTAATAAATACTCCTCAAAAACCTTAACTTCTGCTCAATCAACTTTAGATAGTAATTTTGATAATCAAGAATATGTTGAAGAAGAGAATTTAGGTAGTGAATATGTGGATTATGAATATGATGTTGATGATTTAACTTATCTTCAATCAAGAGAAAATAATCCTTTAGTTTACGAAAATACTTTGTATAAACAACAACCTAAAACACAAAGACGTAGTTTATTCCCAAGTAATTCTAATAGGCCTTCTTATAATAGGATGAATACTTTAGATAATTATGGTCGTAGGAATCCTAGAGTAAGATCTCAAAGTACTTTTTTACCAACTATTTTAAAATTACTTAAAAACCCATTCGTCACTGTACTTTTAGTTATTATGGTTTCTTATGGTTTATCTTTCGTTTTAGGTAATGTTCTTAAATTAGGAACAGGTATTGCGGGTTTAGTTGAACTTGTTACTGCATTAATCCTTTCTTATGGTTTAGCATTTTATGCAGAACAAGATAGGTACTTTATTGTAAAAGGGACTGTAATATTCTTTGTTTCTTTAATAATTCTAATTATTCTTATCTTTATTTAAGATAATCTTTTAATTTTTTATTATTTCTTAAAAAAGTTTTATAACTCTTTAGCGGAGCGTGTAAAGTTACTTGCAAAATCTGGCATAGCTGCTACATGTGTATGGACATAACTTGCAAGTGTATTTTTTTCCATAAATCCATCTTGGTTTTCATATGATCCTTTTCCTCTAGTTATTTTAAAGGCTAATTTATTCTTCAATTCAGGGATAATAACTTTTGAATAGTGGAACTCATGACCCTGGAATGTTTCTCCTTTTTTAGATATGATATTATCTTCTTGTACTTCTGCTATTGTATATTTTAATGCTTGTACCCAGTCTGTTAAAATAGCTTGATAAGGATATATATTTACTTGTGCATCTTCATGGATAGATTTCATAAGATACATTAAACCACCACATTCAGCGAATATTGGTCTTTCTTCATTGTGGAATTGTTTTATTTGGTTTAATATTCTTTTATTTTGAGATAATTCTTTTGAAAAGAGTTCAGGATACCCTCCACCAATGTATAATGCATCAACATCGGGAATATTTTCATCTTTTAATGGTGAAAAATATTCAATTTTAGCATTATTGGCTTCTAAAGATTCTATATTTTCTTTATAATAGAAATTAAAGACTTCATCAAATGCTATTCCTATTTTTACTTTTTCTTTATTTTTTATAGAGTAGATAGCTTCAGTTTTTTCATTTAATTTAGGTGCTTCTTTTGCTATTTGAACAAGTCTTTCTAAATCTATTGATTCTTCAATTGTTTTTGCCCAAATATCAATATATCTTAATGAATTTTCACGTTCTACTGCAGGAACAAGTCCTAAATGTCTTTGTTCTACTTCTATTTTATTATCTCTTTTTATTCCACCTAAAACTTCTACGTTTGTAAATTCTTCAATAGATTTTTTAGTTTTTTCATAGTGTGCTTGATTTTTAACTTTATTTAAAATTACACCAGCAACATTTACTTCTGGATCTAAATTTTGAAATCCAAGAACAATTGCTGCAGCTGATTTAACTAAACTTCTTGAGTTAATAATTAATATAACAGGGGCTTTCAAAGCTTTTGCAACAGAAGCAGTTGAACCAATATCATTGACTGAGTCGATTCCTTCATATAATCCTCTAACTCCTTCAATTATAGCTATTTCATGATTTTTCATAGATTTATTAAATGAATCTCTAATTTGTCCAGGACTCATAAAAAATGAATCTAAATTACGTGAAGTGTTTTTTGTAGCTAATGTATGATAAGAAGGGTCTATATAATCTGGGCCTACTTTATATGGTTGAACGTCATATTTTTTTGCTAAGGCTTTCATTATTCCACTTGAAATTGTGGTTTTTCCTACAGCACTTCCAGTACCTGCTAATATTATTCTCATAAAATTATCTTTACCTTTTCTTATTCTTAATGTTTATTAAAGTATTACTTTTCAAAAAGTAATTTTTTCATTTAAATTTTGATTTGTTTATATTAAAAATTCAATCATTTAAATTACTTTATTCTATAAAACTTTTATTTTATTTCATAAGATTTTTAATATTTCAATAGTTGTCTTTATAATAATACTTTTTAAAAAGGTTAATCTATACTATTATTTTTATAATTTTATTACTTTTTCGGAATTACTTATATAATATAATCAATAAAACCTAACATAATATTTTATGGTGATTAAATGAGAGTATTACTTATTCATTCTGATTATTTGAATTATAATGTAAAAAATAAAACACCAATTGCTGAAGAGATAGAAGATATTAAAAAAGAAGGAAAATTCGATGAATCCTTAGTAGTCTTTACAGCAGTTGAAAAAGAGGATGAAAAAAATCCTCAAGGTGTTGTAAAAAATTTAATTAAAGAAATCAAAAAGACTGTTGAACAAGTTAAAGCAGAAAAAGTAATTTTATATCCTTATGCACATTTATCTTCCTCTTTATGTGCTCCTAAAGCTGCTGTTGAAATATTAAAAGAAGCAGAAGTTTTAGCTAAAGAAGAAGGTTTAGATGTTTACAGAGTTCCATTTGGATGGTATAAAGCATTTGAAATTTCATGTAAAGGACATCCATTAAGCGAATTATCTAGAACAATTACTGCTGAGGAAGAAGATGAGGAAGTTGAAGAAGAAAAAATCCCATCAAAATGGATTATTTTAGATGGTGATGAATTAACTGAAATTGAAGACTTTAATTTCCAAAACAAAGATTTAGAACAATTAGTTGCATATGAACTTGGTAGAGGATCATCTGATGAAGGAGAACCTCCACATGTTAAATTAATGAGAGAAAAAGAATTATGTGACTATGAATTAACTAGTGATGTTGGAAACCTTAAATGGTATCCAAAAGGTCGTTTAGTAAGAGATTTACTTTCTGATTATGTTTATGATTTAGTTGTAGATTTAGGAGCTATGCCTATTGAAACTCCTATCTTCTATAATTTAGCAAATGATGCAATTCGTGAACATGCTGCTAAATTCGGTGAAAGACAATATAAAACTGACACTAAAAAAGATTTAATGTTAAGATTTGCATGTTGTTTCGGAGCATTCAGAGTTCTTGGTGACTCTTTCTTAACTTGGAAAAATTTACCAGCAAAAGTTTATGAATTATCTACATATAGTTTTAGATTTGAGAAAAAAGGTGAATGTGTAGGTCTTAAAAGATTAAGAGCTTTTACAATGCCTGATATGCATAGTTTCTGTGCTGATATTCCACAATCTTTAGCTGAATTTGATGCACAAGTTGATATGTGTGTTCAAACTGGTGTAGATTTAGATGTTAATTACGAAGCTATCTTTAGAGCAACTCAAGACTTCTATGATGAAAACAAAGAATGGATGTATGATGTAGCTAAAAGAATTGGAAAACCTCTTTTACTTGAAATTTTACCAGAAAGAAAACACTACTGGTCTTGTAAAATTGATTTTGCAGCTATTGACTACTTAGGCCGTCCAATTGAAAATCCAACAGTACAAATAGATGTTGAAAGTGGAAAAAGATTTGATATCAACTACATTGATGAAACTGAAACCCCACAAAACCCAATCATCTTGCACTGTTCCCCTACTGGAAGTATTGAAAGAGTATTATGTTCTTTACTTGAAAAAACCGCTGCAGAAGATGGTAATGCACCAATGTTACCTGCATGGTTAGATCCAACTCAAGTAAGATTATTACCTATTGGTGAACAACACTTAGATTATGCAAATGAATTAGCTGATAAAATAGCAGCTGCTAATATTCGTGTTGATATAGATAATACCAACGAAAGAGTTGGTAAGAAAATTAGAAATGCTTCTAAAGAATGGATTCCTTACATTCTTGTTATTGGAGACAACGAATTAGAAAATGGCACTTTCCAAGTTAACGTTCGTGAAACTGGTGAAAAAGTTGACATGACTGCAGATGAATTAATTGCAGAAGTATCTAGCCAAAATGAAGGAAAACCTTTCAGAAGATTACCATTACCTCGTAATATTTCTGAAAGAATTAATTTTAAATAGGGATTTTTTCCCCATTTTTCTTTTTTATAAAATTAATATAATTTTTACTATCTATAATTTATTTTATAGATTCTATTTACTCCATCATCATAAATTCTTATAAATGAAACGTTATCATTTGAAAAACCTTCTAATTCTACTGTAGACATGATATAAGATGCATTAATTTTATTAAGATCATTTACATTAATTCCGATTATGAATTGTGCGGCATTCGCAGCACCATTTGAACTAATTTCTACCTCAGGAATTGCAAAAGTAGTTTCACTAGTATTTTGGATAAATATCGGAATGTGTGCATATCTGTTGTATATATCTATACTCTTATTTTCTGGATCCAGTTTCGAATAAAGACTAAAATCAGGATAAGTATGTACTGAATTTATTGTAGGTGCACCAACACCTATAATTTCATCAATGTAAATGTTTCCTTCAATTAACCATAATCCATTTGGATTATTTTGAACTATTTCCGCTACAGCTTGTATAGGTTCACTTTCATAATAAAAATCTAAACCAGATTCAATAGGATTCACTAATCCTCCAGCTAAGAATGATATAATAAGTATGCTTATAATAAAACCAGTAGTTTTATTTTTATCAAAACAGTATCTAAAAGTAAAGTAAAATACTACTGAGAATATTATTACAATAATACAAAGTTTTAATTGATTATTAGTTAATATAAATAAAATTAAAGCACAAACCAAACATAAAATATAGAGTATTTTATTATTTATTTCAAATTCAGGTTTTTTAAATAATGAAATAGATCTAATTAAAATCAATAAATTAATAAATGTTATAATGTCCATTAAACGAGTATAAATGGTTTTATTTAATAATGTTACACTACCTATTATTTCTGGTAAAGGGAAACAGAAATAAATTAAGAATAAAATCTCAATAAGAATTAAACCATATAATAATAAATCATTTCTTTTTTGTTTAAATTGAACAATAATAAACATTATTAATCCAATAGGGAATAAATCAATAATAAGTCCATAAAATGCACGAACTGGTATTTCAGAACTATATAGTGGAATTATTGGGTATACTATTGTTTTAATGTAATAAAATAGGTCTGTTAATTCTCCTTCTCCTCCAATATATGTTCTATGACTTGGATATATGGTGTTTATAGTTAACAATAATGTATCATAAGATTTTATAAATAAATGGCAAAAGGTTAAACCTACAATACCTATTACTAATAAAACCAATAATATGTCTTTTATATTAATTTTTATTTTATTTTTATTTTCATACAATACCCATATAAATAGCATAAAGAAAACATAAGCTAAAGGAACTTCCCATGCAGGATATAAAGCTATTAAAAAGCTACCCATGCTTAAACTTAACTCTAAAGCAATTAAAAGCCGTGTATAATAACTACTCACATTAAAATATTTATCAATTAGAATAATTGCTAATTGTCCAAATATTAACATTTCAACGAGAGAATTTATTGCAAACCACCATTGTACAACAGGGGAGAATGTTAATAGTAATGTATATACTAATGAAAGAGTTTTATTTTTTTTAGTTAATATCATACCCATTTCAAAAGAAACAAGGAATAATGCAACTAATCTACCAATCCAAAAGAACGAAAGTCCTTTTTCTGGTGTTAAAAATAGATATCCTATTAAAAATGGTCTAAATAAAGTAACTACATCCCATATTGGTTGACAATAGGTTAATGCCATATCTGTTGTTGTTCCTCCAACAATATGACTATAATATCCAAAATTATTATAATATTGTGAAAGACTAAAAGGAGTGAATACATTGAACTCATCACTTCTAATTGTTCTAGGAATTCCAAACAAAGCCTTATGGGAATAATCTGAAAGATGGAAACAAGCTATGGATGATCCATGAAGTTCAAACAATACACCAACTATTACTATAAGGCCTCCAATTAAAAATCTATATTTATATAGATAAAAACAAACTTTTTCTTTTAGATTTTTATTTAATATAATTGTAATAAATATTATAAATACAATAAAAAACAGTATTAAGTGTTTAAATGAAATTAAAGGAATAATTGTATTTAAAAAATTCAAATTTTTTAATAAATGGTATAAATCAGGATTTTCAACCAAAATGATATAAAATTCTAAACAAAATGATAAGAATAATGAAATAATTAAAGTTAAGAATATATTTTTTTTATTTAATTCAATTAATTTAGATTCATTCATTAAAATCTTCCTTTTGTTTGTAGATTAAAGACTTAATTATATCAGTTTAATTATAATAATTTGAATCTATCAATAATATTGGAGATTAGACTATTATTTTATATTTTAATAAATTATGTATTTATTATTTTTGGTAAAATAGAATTAAATATATTTACTCCATTATTTATAAGAAAAATATGTTCTCCTAAAACTTTTTTATAATATTACCTCATCTTTATATGATTTTTTATTTT
>JAKSUH010000070.1 GCA_024413395.1 archaeon | reverse complement strand
GTTTTCTAATTTAATCTGTTCTATTAATTCCATATTTAAGTATATATGACAACAACTTATAAACATTATCTAATTAAAATATGGTATGTTTTTTTAAAAAAATAAAAGAGAATAAATCTAATTTATAGATTTAATAGAATTCATTCATTCTTTCAAACACATCATCGAAAGAAGGTATATTGGTTTGGCATCCTTGTGCTTCAATAATGAATGAAGATACTGCTGATGCAAATTTAGCAGATTCTTCTAGTGATTCACCATTTAAAAATCTTGATAAAAATCCTGCTCTGTATGAATCTCCTGCTCCTGTTGGATCTATAGCTTCACGTTTAATTGCATCGATTTTTATTTTTTCATCATTAGAATATATTTCACTTCCACTTGCACCACATGTTTTAACGATAATGTCAGGTCCTAACTCTCTTAATCCTCGAATATCAGTTTCTAATGTATTTAAAATTCTTTCAATTTCAAAATGATTTCCGAAGAGTATAGATGTATTTTCGATAACTTCTTTTAATTTTGCATCAGAATATATTCCTAAATCTTGACCTGGGTCAAATGATACAAACAATCCTTTTTCTTTAGCATCAAAAGCACATTTCCAATTAAATTCTGGAGATCCAGTAGATAAATGTATGGCTTCACTTTCTTTAATTGCTATTTTTGGAGATTTACTGTTTCTAAATTGTTTCGAAGCACCCCAGTAGAAGTAACTTATTTGATCATTATTTTTATCAGTTAAAACAAATGCAGTAGGATTTGGTTCTCCTGGAACTACTATAAATGAATCAGTATCAATTCCTAAATATTCCATTTGTTTATAATAATCACTGTTTTTAAATTCATCTCCAACCGCTGTAACGAGTCCAGTTTTTAAACCAAGTGTTGCACCAACTATAGCTACATTAGCTGCTGCTCCACCATTAAATGTTTTCATATCACTTATTGGAGCTGAAAAATTTGCTTTTGGAAATTCGTCTACTTTTATTATATAATCTAAAGCAGTGTGTCCAATTACAAGTAAATCTTTATTTTTTGTCATAGTCACACCTCGTATAATATATTGATTAATTTAGTTAATATTTATTTTGCAAGTACATAAAAGTGCATTTGCAAGTCCATTTGAAAAGTATTATTTAGCGATTAATAGGCATAAATCCTTCTTTAATGATTAATTTTTGTCCTTCATTTAATAAATATTCAATAAAGTCATTTACTTCTTTTTTATCTTCATTAATTTTAACTAAACTAATCACATGTCTAGTATCATATTGTAAGATGTTATTTTCATTAAAATAGCTTGCATTTAAAAAGCTATGTAAATCTTCAGAATTTTTAACCATTTTAAATGCATCAAATTGAGAATCTACTTCTGCAACAATTTCATAAGGAATATTGTAATGTTCAAGGCTGTTAAATGCTAATCTTTGTGCTGAACCTTTAACAGAAACATATTTTAAATTATTCAAATCATTTAAATCATTGATTGGGCTAGCTTTATTATTTGATATTAAAACAAGATAATCATAGGCAATTGGAATAAAGTTCAAATCTTTCGTAAATGCAAGAAGAGGATCATCTAATGCTAATATATCTATAACTCCTCTTTTAGCTAATTTATATGCATTATTGTCATTACTACTATAAATTGTCATTTCATGAGGAGGATTAACTCCTTTTAAAAGTCCAGAAACAATATGGCCTCCACCTATGGTGATTTCTTCTGTTTCGGATATTCTTTGATTATATTTACGAAATTCATTAAGTAATTTAATACCATCGCTAGTTAATACACTTCCTTTTCCAATTTTTTCAACTAATTTGAGACCACTTTTCTCTTCTGCTTTTAAAATTCTTCTATTTAAAACAGCATGGGAAATTCCTAACTTTTTAGCAGTTTTACGCTGTGATGAGGTTTTTGATAATGATTCTAAACTCTCATATAATTTATAATCATAAATATTGTCATTTATTTTTAAATTTATTAATCCTTTACTATTAAAAGTCATTAATTATATATAAAAAATTATACATAATATTTTTATTGATTATTTTTGTAGGAGAAATAAAATGGAATTAATGAAATCATCAATTGCAGCAATTATAGGTAATATTGTAGCTGCTGAAGCGTATTTAGTAGAAGAAGAAATCGATAATTTTGAACAAACTATTATAGATGCTAATAATGTCTTTGTTATAGGAGCTGGACGTTCTGGTTTAGCTGCTAAAGCATTTGCTATGAGATTAATGCATTTGGGTATTAGTGCTTATGTAGTAGGGGAAACAATTACTCCTGCAATTTATGAAGGAGATTGTATTATAGCTATTTCAGGTTCTGGTGAAACTAATAATATTGTTGCTGCTGTTAAAGTAGCAAAAGATAGGGGTTCTAAAGTCTTAGCTGTAACTTCTTATCCTGATTCTTCTTTAGGACAAGTAGCTGATGCTATTGTAATGGTTAAAGGAAGAACAAAACAAGAAGCTGAAGATGATGATTATATGAAACGTAAAATAGAAGGTAATTATACCTTACTTACACCTTTAGGAACTGCATTTGAATTAACTTCACTTGTATTCTTAGATGGTATTGTTTCAGAATTAATGAATAAATTACACAAAACTGAAGCAGATTTAAAATACAGACACACGGTATTAGAATAAAATTCTATTTTGGTTGTTGTAAACGTTAAATCGTTTACCTCTTAAAAATCCTACAAGAGTAATATTTCCTTGATTAGCTACTTGCAATCCACTTGCTGTTGGAGCTGCATTCGATGCTAATATTGGAATATTTAATTTTACTATTTTTGAAACCATGTCCTCTGGCATTCTACCACTAAAAACAATATATGAATTATTTAAATCAAAATTATTTAATAATGCTGTACCAATAACTTTATCAACAGCAACATGTCTTGAAACATCTTCTTTTACAAGGAATTGATTATTATAAACAATTCCTGCAACATGTGTTCCACCAGTTGCTTTCCAGTATTGTGCATTTTCAGTTAATTCATTCATTCTTGAAATTAATTCTTCACTTTTAACTTGTAATTTTGATTCAACTTTGGTATTTTCATCATTTTTAGTAGAATTTAATAAAATAGAGATTGTATCATTTGATATGTCAATACTTTCAATTCCTTCTAAGGAGCTAATGTAATTTTCTGAATATAAATAACCTATAGCAAATTCTTCCAATGAATCATTAATAATATGGAGTTTAGTAATGTTTTTATTGTTTATTTTTATTTCTATTGTTTGGTCTTTAATAATTTTCTCACTTACTTCTTTATATTCATTTTTATTATAGTTAATGGCTTTTATATTTTCTATTAATTTCATATTGATTTCTCCTTAATTTTTAATTAAAAATTTACTATGTGAAAGTATATTCATATCAGTTAACTATTTATACATATATTAATTAATCTTTATAATAGATAAAATTTTTGGTGAAATGATGAAAAAGAATACAAAAATTATTATTTTAATTGTTGTCATCCTTCTTATTGTTGGTGTCGCTGTAAGTGTTTTACTTTCAGAAGGTACTCTTAATACAAAAGGAGATGTCAACATAACAGATGTGGCTGGAAGAACTGTTCAAGTACCGGCTAATCCTGAAAAAGTTTTGGGAACAAGCCCTTCCTCAGTTAGTTTAATGTATATGTTAGCTCCTGAGAAATTAGCTGGAATTCCTAATGCATGGAATAAGGAAGAATTACCATTTATTCCTGATGCATATAAGAACTTACCAGAAATTGGTGGATGGTATGGTAAAAATAATGGAAATTATGAAGAATATATATCAGCAAATCCTGATTTTGTTGTAGAATCTATTAATCCATCAGTTTCCTCTGATATTGATAAAATTAATGAACGTCAAAGTAAAATGGGAGATATTCCTGTTGTTGTAATATATAATACAAATGATATAGATAATAACACTGACGTTATTGCATTTGTAGGTAAAATTTTAGGTAAAGAAGATCAAGCTAAAAAGTTAATTGATTTTAATCAAGGTAATTTGGATAAAGTTAAAAAAGTAGCTTCTAGTCTTTCCTATTCTGATAAAGTATCTGTTTATTATGCTGAAGATGCAAATGGACTTAAAACTGAAGGACCAGAATCAGACCATACTCAATTAATTCGTATTTGTGGTGGAAGAAATGTAGTTGATACAGTTAAAGATGAATCCACACAAGTTTCAATTGAACAAGTAATAGCTTGGAATCCAGATAAAATTATCACTACAAATCATGAGTTCTATGACAAAGTTTATAGTAATCCTCAATGGGCTCAAATTAATGCAGTAAAAAATCATGAAGTATATTTATCCCCTGATGCTCCATTCACTTGGTTTGATAAACCAGTTGGTCTAAATAATATTATGGGTGTACCATGGACTGCTAAAGTATTATATCCTGATCAATTTGATAATATTGATTTAATTGGTGATACTCAATATTTCTATAAGAATTTCTATCACTTTGATTTAAGTAAAGAACAAGCAAAAGAAATTCTTTTAGATTCTGGTTTGAAGGAAAAGAATTTATAGTATATAAGTTAATATTTTATTGGTGTTTATATGGAGGATAAAGAAATATTAATAGTTCCAATATTTATTATTCTCCCTATAGCTTTATTTTTCTTATCTTTTTTAATAGGTAGGTATCCTGTATCTCCTTATGAAGTTATATGTACTTTATTAAGTCCTATTTTTCCGAATTTAGCTGTTTCTCAGACTGTTACAACAATTGTATTTCAAATAAGGTTGCCTCGTATTATTGCAGCTTTACTTGTTGGGGCATGTTTAGCTATGGCAGGTGCAGTTTTCCAAGGAATTTTTAAAAATCCATTAGCATCTTCTGATTTATTAGGTGTTTCTAATGGTGCAGGTTTCGGTGCAGCTTTAGGAATTTTAATGAGCGGGTCTGGTTTTATTATACAGCTATTTGCTTTTATTTTCGGTATTATATCTGTATCAATTACTTATTTGATATCTCAAGCATATAAAGCTGGAGGAATTCTTGTTTCAATATTGTCTGGGGTTGCTGTTTCTGCATTTTTCAATGCTTTAATTTCTTCAATTAAATTTGTTGCAGATCCTATGGAAAAGTTACCTGAAATTATATTTTGGTTAATGGGTACTCTAGCTAATGTTACACATGATAAATTAATTATGGTTATAATTCCGATGTTTATTGGGTTTGTAATTTTATTTGTTTTAAGATGGCATGTTAATTTACTTGCTATGGGAGATGAAGAAGCTCAGTCATTAGGTTTAAATCCTTCTAGATTAAGATTAATTATTATTGTAGCAGGAACATTATTAACTTCTGCAGCAGTTTCAATTACTGGTATAATTGGTTGGATTGGGCTTGTAGTACCTCATATGGTTCGTATGGTTGTTGGTCCGGATAATAGGATTTTAATTCCAGCATCTTTAAGTTTTGGAGCAAGTTTTTTATTATTAATAGATAATATATCTAGGGCTTTAATAGCAATAGAAATTCCAATTGGAATTTTAACAGCTATAATTGGTGTTCCTTTATTCTTATATCTTTTAAGAAAAGGTTATTTTCAATGGGCGTGATTTTATGAATGTATTGGATGTTAAAAATATTTCATTTTCTTATGATAAAGAAAAAATTTTTGATGATATTAGTTTTTCTGTTGAAAAAGGAGATGTTATATCAATTTTAGGTTCAAATGGGACTGGAAAAACTACTTTAATTAAATGTATCAATGGATTACATAAAATTGACTCTGGAGATATTTTTATTCGTGGTCAAAATATTCAATCTTTATCATTTAGAGAAATTTCTAAATTTATAGGTTATATTCCTCAAAATCACGATGCTACCTTTCCATTTAAAGTTTTAGATGTAGTTATTATGGGTAGAGCTCCATATCTTTCTGTTAATAATCTTCCTAAAGAAAAAGATACTAAAATTGCTTTAAGTTCTTTAAAAACTTTAGGAATCGAACATTTAAAAGATAAAGAGTATACTAATTTAAGTGGTGGAGAACGTCAGTTAGTATTTTTAGCTAGAGTTTTAACTCAACAACCAGACATGTTAATTTTAGATGAACCTACTTCTCATTTAGACTTTGGTAATCAAGTTAAGTTACTTGAAATACTTGATGAGCTAGCTAAAAAAGGTTTATCTGTGGTTATGAGTTCACACTTTCCAGATCATACTTTCTTATCTTCTAATAAAGTTGCTGTTATGAAAGAGGGTTCTTTTATTGATTTTGGTAAACCTGAAGATGTTGTTACCGAAGAAAATCTTAAGAAACTCTATGATATTGATGTTAAATTAATTGATATTGAAGATGGAAGAAAAATGTGCGTACCTTTAAAATCTAATCTTAAGTTAGACTATGAATTTTTTTCAAGATAATGTATATTAAATACTTAAATTTTTAAATAAGTAGTTATGGATTTACTTTCAACTTTATTAATTGCAATTGCTTTAGCTATGGATGCTTTTAGTGTTTCCTTAACTAATGGTTTACCTTGAAAAATATTACTAAAATGCAAACATTATGGTTTGGTATATTTTTCGGTGGTTTTCAAGCTTTAATGCCAGTAATTGGTTGGTTAGCAGGAACTCAGTTGCAAGTAATCATTTTTACAATAGCTCCATGGGTTGCTTTTATTTTACTTTTTTTAATTGGGGTTAATATAATCCGTGAAAGTTTATCTGATGATGAAGAAAGTATTGCTAAATTTTCTTTTAAACAATTAACATTACTTGCAATAGCTACTAGTATTGATGCTTTTGCTGTTGGTGTTACTTATGCTATTTTAAAAGTAAACATAATTATTCCACTAATTATTATAGGTATTGTTGCATTTATATTTACTGAGATTGGAATACTATTATGTAAAAAAATTGGAAATTACTTTGGTAGTAAAGTTGAAATTCTTGGCGGAGTAATTCAATATTATTAGGAATTAAAATTCTACTTGAAGGTTTAGGCATATTAATCATTTGATTAAAAATTAGTAATTTTTTTATCAATTTTTAAAAATTTTATCAATTTTTAAAAATAAGTAATTATTTTTTCTTAGAATGTTTAATAACGGTTTTTATAGGTAGTTTCTCGAAATTAAATCTCTCGTAATAGATTAATATTTTGTACTTTCTACTATTTAAATATTTATCATTATAATTAATAATAAATTACTTTTATATTAATTGTCATATTAATAATCATAATACAAAATTTTATCTTGGGACACATTATTTGTACACAATAAATTGACACAATTCAATTGTATTATAAAAATT
>JAKSUH010000007.1 GCA_024413395.1 archaeon | reverse complement strand
AACCAGATTTAGTAATATCTGGAATAAATACTGGATTCAATATAGGAAAAGGAGAGCTAACCACATCAGGAACATTAGGAGCAGCTTTTGAATCTGCAAGTTTTTCTATTCCTACAATAGCAGTTTCACAAGCAGTTTCAAATGAAAATACAAAATTTGAAAATGGAGAAGTCAATATTGATTTTAGTTTTGCAGAAAAACAGCTGAACAGAATTGCTAAAACTGTTTTAAAAAAAGGTCTTCCAGAAGGTGTTGACTTAATAAATGTTAATATACCTGCAAATCCTAGTGATGATGAAATAGAAATAGTTAGATTATGTGATAGGATGTATAATCCTTTTGTTGAAGAAAGAAAAGATCTTCGTGGAGTTCCTTATTATTGGATTGAAGGAAATCTTTGTAAATACGAAGAATTAGATACTGATGGATACGTCTTAAATATAAAACAAAGAACTACTATAACTCCACTTATTATTGATTTAACAACTGATTTAGATAAAATAAAAAAATGGTTTATTTAACTTTTAAATCTTTTAAAATTTTATCTCTTTCTTCTTTTAAACCTTTTAATAAATTTTCATCTTCACACCCATGTTTTTCTAAGTGAGCGATGGTTCTACCAATTGCTTCTAAATTACTTTTTAATTGATTAACAGCCATAATATCACCTTAATGATAATTTGAATTTCTTAATATATATTTTATTCGGTATATTTCAACAAAATTTATATAAAGAATAAAGTTAAATATCATGTGGAGGAAATTATATGAACAAAACAATTGAAGTTAACAAAGAATTTGCAAAATTTATTGGCAAAGATGTTATCGTTGGATTTAAAAACAATACAGAAACTACTGGAAAAGTAGAAAGTGTAGATAACTATTTAAATATTGTTTTGGCTGTTGAAAACGGCATTGAAATGATTAAAGGAGAAAAAGTAGCTTATCTTTGTATTAAAGAAGACTAATCTACTTCTATTCCTAAAATACTTTTTTTACCATTAAAGACATCAAAAGCTATTTGAGCTGCACCTATAGCTCCTGACTCTTTAGAAATAATTTTTAAAGGATAATTTCCTTTTAAATATTTATTAATCTCATTTTCAAAATCAAAAGGTTCTTTTGCAGATCCAATAGAACCTGTAAGGACAATACCTTCAATATCCTCATTAGAAATAGTGATTAAACCTCCAATTTCCATTGCTACAGTCATAATTAAAGTATCAATAGCAAGTTTTGATCGTTCATCACCATTCCTATAACCTTCTAAAATAATATCTTTAACATTAGCAACTTTATCACGTACATCTGCAATTTTACAAGCTCCTGCATGTGAAAAAGCTTCATTAGCTGTTATCAAACCATCATCAATATCACGAATCATAGCGAGATTAATCGGCCCATGAATAATACCCATTGCACCTACACAAGCATCCATAGCACCTTTAATTTTTGAATCTTCAATTAAAATATCCACACTATTAGAACTAATATCAGCAACGATAAAATTTGTCCAACCAGTTTCTTTAAATGCATTATAGCATATACTTACTTTTTCAGGACTTGCTTGATGAGAATAAGCTGCCCTAAATAATTTATCCATAGATTCAGAATCTTTATGTAAACCTGGAATCATAATAGCAGGTAGTTTAGCATTTTCAAGTTCAGAAAAGACACTAGTTCCACCACCAGTTACTTTACCAGCACCATCAATAGATAAAATTCCTCTATCTTCTACTTTATCAATAGGATAAATTTTACTTATTCCATCACCCATTGCATAAGTAATAGCCATTAATTTAATATCTTCTAAATCACATCGTTTAGAAATCTCTTCGATAGCAGAAACTTCACCATGTTTACTTTCTTCACGTCCAATTTTGAAAATATCTTCAACTTCTCCATCATCAGACATTATACAAAAAGATATACCAGTTGTTCCATGATCCATTCCTATAAAAACCATATTATTCCTCTTTAAGTTCTTTAATCATTTCTTCGAGTTTATCAAATCGTTTATTAAAATGCCTACTTAATATAGTAACACAAAGTGTAGCTGTACCTACACCAGACAAGATATACCCTCCCAAACTAAAACGATACTATTAAGTTTTCCAAAATAAGAAGTACCTAAGACTGCATAACCATTACTTGTAAATGCATTTGAAATCATACAAATAGCATCAATCAATCCTACCCTTTCTGTTAAAGTTGTAACAAAAAGACTTACACAAAGAATACTGAATAATAACAACATTGTTAAACCAAGGTTGTTATGCTTTGTATAATGATAAAACTGGTTAATAAAGTAATAAGCAGAATAAGCAAGCCCAATAATATGTAAACAATCAAATAAAAATACAGGAGTATTCGGGAATGCTAATGAAACTGTAGAACTTATTGGAATTAAACAAAATACAAAAAATAAACTTTTCTTTGAATCTTTTTTATAAAGAAATATAATTACAAATAAAGATAATATAATATCAATTACTGAAAATGGAGAAGCTATTGTTCTTGGAGAAAATATAAAGTAAGATACATCTAATAAAAATGTAAAAGATAATATTAAATATCCTATTTGACATAAAGAGTGAACCTCATCTTTTGGAATATATTCTTCAGCCTTCACTAATCTATTTTTTATACTAAAAGGTCTTTCTTTTATATAATGCACAACAGTTATAAAAACTATATAAAATACTAATAAAAAAAGAATTGGATAAATTGAAGACCATGGTAACTCAATAGCCATTTATATCATCCATAATAAAAAATAAAAATGATTAAAATTAATCATCTTTTTGTAAACCGCAAGCTTTTCTAAGTCTTGTACCTACTTCTTCAATAGTTTCTGCATCTTCAGCAGCTCTCATCTCATTGAAATTAGCACCATCGGTTTTATTTTCATCAGCAAATTGTTGTTTAAAAGTTCCATCTTGGATTTCTTTTAAAGCTTTTTTCATACCTGCTTTAGCTTCTTCACCTATGATGTAATCTCTTCTAGTTAAACCACCGTATTCAGCAGTGTTACTTACATCTTTCCACATTCCACCGAATCCATTTTCGTAAATATCATCGACAATGAGTTTAACTTCATGGCATGTTTCAAAGTAAGCAATTTCAGGTTGATAACCTGCTTCTACTAAAGTTTCAAAACCTGCTTTAATTAACCCAGTGAGACCACCACATAATACTGCTTGTTCACCAAATAAATCGGTTTCAGTTTCTTCAAGGAAAGTAGTTTCAATTACACCTGCTTTAGTTAAACCAGCAGCTTTTGCCATACCTAATGCTAATTGAAGTGCATCTCCAGTTGCATCACGTTCAATAGCAACAAGACCTGGAATTCCAAAACCTTCTAAATATGTAGTTCTAACTCTAGAACCTGGTCCTTTTGGTGCAATCATTGTAATATTAACATCTTCAGGAGGTTGAATTAAACCAAAATGAATATTATATCCATGTGAGAATGAAATAGTGTTCCCTGATTCTACATAAGGAGCTATTTGTTCATTATATATTTTTTCTTGAATTTCATCAGGTAATAAGATGTGAATAATATCTGCTTGTTTTGCAGCTTCTTCTATTGTTGCTACATTTAATCCATCTTCTTGAGCTTTTTTCCATGAAGCTCCACCTTCTCTAAGACCTACAATTACATTTAATCCACTATCAGCCATGTTTAAAGATTGACCACGGCCTTGAGAACCATAACCAATTACAGCAATAGTTTTATCAGCAATTACATCTGCATTGACATCTGCTTCATAATACATTTTCATTTGAAAGACTCTTTTTTATTTTTTATTAAAATGTTGTAATTAGGAAATATAATTAGTTTAAACAGTTTTTAACAAATAGTCATTATAGTAAATAACTAATTAAAAATCTCAACTACTAAACAATAAAGATTATAATTTTAATTATTTATAAAATTTGCTTTAAATAATAAGAAAAATAGAAAAATGATTCTATTTGATTAATATTATATTCTATTAAACAAATGGAATCACAAGTAAATCAATAATTAAACCCTTTCTTGAAGAAAGTGATAATTCCTTTCTCTGGTGTCACGAGATTTGTTTTTTATTAAATACCTTAAAGTTTTTAACAGCACTAAAAAAATAAAATTAACGACAACTTAAGTTGTTGTAGTTAAAACGATTTTATTCCTTTTTTCTAAATCTTAATGGAATTACAACTAATAATAAGAATAATACAAATAAAGGATTACCTGTTGGAAGCATTTGAATACCAGAAGCACCTGGTTCTTCTTCAGCATCTTCAACAGTCATATTAGCTGACGCATTATTATTCAAATTATCATAAGTTGTATTATTTAGAGATCCCACAACAGTTAAAACACCAGAACTTAATACTTTAATAGTTTGCACAAATGAAACAGTTTGATACTTTTAAAGTACCAATATTCCAATTACCATTAGTAAAATCACCAATACCATAACTATCACCAACAATTTCATAAGTAATACCATTATAAATCCATTTAGCAACAACATTTTCAGCATCTGAAGGACCATAATTAGTTACAGTAATATTAACTTGAACTTCATCTCCAACAGTAGCCTTATCAGGCATAGAAATATTAATTGCTACATCAGCAGTAGGTAAAACTTCAATAGTATTATTATCAGTATTATTACCAACAGTAACAAGATTAGTAAGATTTCCTAATTCTTTAACAATTACATGGTAAGTTAATAAAATTGTCTCATTAGCCTTAATATCAATAACCGGCAATTACAGTATTCAATAAATAACCACATGAGAGATAGTTCCGTTAATGACTTCTACACCTTCAGGTAAACTATCACCAATATGTACATTGTTAGCATCAACATTACCAATATTTTTAACTTCAATAGTGTATTCTACATCATCAAAGTAATAGTAAGTACTATTTTCAGTGAATTTATTAACAATAATCTCTGGAACACTAATAATAGTCTTATTAGAATTGTTACCAGCAGCAACAATGTTAGTTAAATTACCATAAGCAGCTACCCTAGCAACATAAGTTAAATCAACACTTTCACCAGCAGTTAAATTTAAAACCCAAGTAATAACACCATTCAAGATGTAACCATCATGAGAAATACTATCAGGATCAACTTCTAAACCTTCAGGGAAACTATCAGCAACATAAGTATTATTAGCAGCAACATCACCGATATTAGTAACATGAATAGTGTATTCTACATCATCACAAGTTAGGATTAGTAACATTAGCAGATTTCTCAACAATAACCTCAGAATACTAATAATAGATTTATTAGAATTATTACCGACAACTACAATGTTAGTTAAATTACCATGAGCTAAAACTTTAACGGTGTAAGTTAAATTAATATGATTACCAGTATAATATTTAATACCCAAGTAATTACTTTACCAGATAAAACACCACCATGACTAATAGTACCATTAATTACTGTTAAACCATCAGGTAAAGTATCAGTTACAACAACATCATTAGCAACAACATCACCATTATTAGTAACAACAACTAAATACTGAGCTTCATCACCATAATTAAAGATATTATCATCACCAATTACATTTTTAGTAACATTAACAACAGGGGGAATCAATAGTTACATTAGAAGTACGGTTACCAACAGTCACATTATTAGTAACATTACCATAAACATTAACAGTCACATTGTAAGTTAAAGTTAATTTTTCACCTTTATTAATATCAACAATCCAAGTAATTGTTCTAGTAACAGGATTATAAGTACCTGTTCCAATACTAGACTCATCTAAAACTAAACCACTTGGTAAAACATCAGTCACAGTCACACCTTTTGCATCACTAACAGCATTATTTTCTAATACAATAGTGTAAGTAATGTTTTCACCATAGTTAGGGTTTTCTTTATCAACAGTTTTATTAGGAATAATATTAGGAATATTAATAGTTACATTTGAAGTTAAGTTTCCTACATGAGCAGTGTTAGTAAAGTTACCATAATTAATGATTTTTACTTTATATGTTAAGTTTACTTCTTGATTAGCTTGTAAATTAATAAACCAAGTAATTACACCATCTGAATAAGTACCATCATGAGATATAGATTCTTCAATTACTTCAACACCTGCAGGTAATTCATCCCAAACAGTCACATTAGAAGTTGCATTACCTTCAGTATTTTTAACATTAACAGTGTAATTAATAACATCTCCAATATTAGGATTGAGAATAGGAGTGGTTTTATTAATCTCAATTAAAGGAACGTGAATTAATTCACTAGCAGAATAATTACCAACATAAGCAGTGTTATTTAAATCACCATATAATTTAGTAATTACAGTGTAAGTTAAATTTAATCTTTGATTAGGAAGAATTTCATCTAAAATCCAAGTAATAGTATTAGTTGCAGCATCATAAGCACCATTACGATTAATACTAGACTCAATTACTTCTAAACCATCAGGTAAAACATCATAAACTAAAACATTTACACCTGAAACATCACCTTCATTTTCAATTACAATATCATAAGTAGCACTTTCATTATAATTTACAATTTTATCATCATCACGTACAGTCTTATTAAGAATAACAACAGTAGGAACATTAACAGTTATATTAGTCTTATTAGTACCAATTCAACAGTGTTATTAAGACGACCATAAGCATTAACAGTAACATTATAAATTAAATCAATATCAGATCCAACAGGAATATCGAAAACAGTCCAAGTAATAACCCTATTTACAGCATCATAAACAACAGTATACTCAGGAGTATTAACAAGACTAGTATTATCAACAATTAAACCTTTAGGTAAATAATCAATAACAATAAAGTCAGTTGCATTACCTTCACCAATATTTGACACATGAATAGTATAAGTTAAATTATCACCATAATTCGGATGAGTATAATTAAGAATTTTTTTCCACAGTGAAAGCTAATTGTACAGATATATTATTGTTAGATAAATCAGTATCATTACCATGTCCAAGAATACTTGCAGCATTGTATAATGCATTTAAATCATATAAACCAGTAGCAGCATCTTTAAATACAGCATCAAATGAAATAGTGAAAGTTTCATTAACTGCAATGGTAGCAATGTAGAAACATTTATCAGTTTCATTATAGGTCATATTCTCTTTAATGAAATGAATAAATCTAGGAACAATAACACCATTAAACAATGATTTATTTAAAACAACTTCATAATCATCTTGAGGACCTTTATTAGCAATATTGAATATCCAATGAACAACATCCCATCGATTACACCATCTTTTTTAAGAACTAAATCAGTAATAGGAATAATCTCAAATAAATCATATTCATAAGTATATGTGTAATAATCATCTGCATTGTGGATTGCAACCTTGCATAATATCCAAGAGCAAATGTACCATTAGGATTTTGAGTTGAATTTATAGTATAAGTAATATTACCATAAATATCAGTCCTATCAGTAGTAGAATTAACATAAATAAAAGGATTATCTAAAGTAGCTTCTGCTACAACTACAGCAACAATTTGGTTATTTTCCCTTTCATCCTCATAAAGAATAGTACCAGATTGACTGTTTTCGGCACCTAAAATCGCATAATGCTCATCAGGACCAGTAGTACGATTAGTAATCTTACCATTAATAAAGTAACCATAAGTCACATTATCAAGTAAATATTTTGCTCATGAGTACCATTATTAATAGAAGCACCATTATAAATAGCATTAGCAATGTTATTTCCACCAATTAACTCAATAGTAACATTAATCTTATCAGTCTGATTATAAATACAAACATTTGGATTGGCAGTAGTTTTAATGAATAAATCCAAGCTTGGTTAGTTAAGAAAGTCATATTAGTTAAAGAACCTGAACCACGGAAGCAAATAGCAGAACCATTACGAGCTTTGTTATAATTAAACTCAGTATTTGACATAGTAGCATTTGACCAACAATATACAAGGCTCCACTAAACCATCAACAGCAGTAACATTTTTAGAAGCAAGAGCTTCATTATAATAGAAATCGGTATTAAAAATATTAGCATAATCTCCACTAATAAATACTGCACCAGCCATAGTTGCATTATTGTGGTGTAAATTCATTCCATTGAAATCAGCATAGTTAGATAAAATTGCAATTGCTCCACCTACATAAGCGGTGTTATTATATAACTCACAATCAATGAAGAAATTATCTTAAGATGATTTATTAACATTAGGACTATCTACCATAATTGCTCCACCATACTTATTGTCAAATAAAGTAACTCTTATAACAGTAGTATTATAACCCATACAATAGATAGCACCACCATTAATAGCATAGTTATCATGACCAATTACAGAATTAATAAGCACATGGTCGCCATTTAAGAATATACCTCCACCATTATTAGAAGCAATATTATGAACAACAGTAACATTATTAAACTCTGTGTAATCACCGTAAATGTATAATCCAGCACCATCAATAGCAGTGTTATTAGCATGTGTGGAATTTTCAAGAATTACATAGTCACCCCAAACATAAACAGCACCATTAACAGCAGTATTATTTAATAGTATAGAGTTAGTTACGTTAACGCTGTCACCATGAATAGAAATAGCAGAACCATTAATCGCTTTATTATTTTCTAAGTAACAATCATTTGTAGTGAAAGTATCTTTATAATAACCTTCAATGTAGATTGCTCCACCTTCTTTAACTGCTTTATTATTAGTAGCATTCACATGATAGAAACTAGCATAAGCCACTTCAACATAGATAGCACCACCATTATTAGCAGCTTCATTATATCTAGCTATAACTGTATCAAATGAAGCATCATCTCCTAAAACATATATAGCTCATCATCAGTAGAAGTAGCTTTATTTCATACACAAGTAATATTATTAAATTCTGCATTGTCTCCTAAAATATAAATAGCAGCACGTTTAGAATCAGTGTTATTTTCAAAGTATGAATCTTCTACTTTAGCATCAGCTCCTTCAATATATACTGCACCATATTCAAAATCAGTATTATTATAAAATTTAGAACCTTTAAGAGTGGTGTTAGTTCCTCTGATACTTATTGCAGAACCATATCGACCAGTATTACCTATAAAAGTACAGTTAACTACATATACATTATTACCTTTTATCTCAATACCTCCACCATAGGATTTTACAAGATTTGATTTGAAAGTAGAGTTTTCAAAGTAATAACATTTTTTATCAGTAGCTAAACCATTTTCCAAAGAAGAAACTGCTCCACCATAACCAGAGTCATCAG
Source organism: archaeon (assembly GCA_024413395.1). Lineage (GTDB taxonomy): Archaea > Methanobacteriota > Methanobacteria > Methanobacteriales > Methanobacteriaceae > Methanocatella. The sequence continues at coordinate 12,864 of JAKSUH010000007.1, read as the reverse complement.
CAGTGTTTTGTGCTTCATTAGTTATGAAAGTACAATTATAAAATTCAGCTCCAGAACGGTGCAAGTGAACTCCACCAGAAAATGGAGCGGTGTTACTTTCACAGTAACAATCTATCATAACCAAATAATCAGTCAGCAGCACATTATACCACATGAGGTTCATTACTTCCTGAACCAGCATTTTCAAAAATTTACAATTAACTAAAGTAGCATATAAACCTACTGTATTTTTATCTGAACCAATACGTAATCCTCCACCTAATCTAGCATCATTATGACTAAAAGTAATATTAGTTAAATTAAGTTGCAAATAATCATTTTTAAAATGCATTGCACCACCAGTACCAGAATCACCGGTATTTGCACCATATAAAGTCATATTTGCAATAAAGATTTTAAGAGGATTTCTTGAAGTTCCTTCATCAGATGTAAAGAATTGACCAGAAAACCTATTGCCAGCATTGATTGTAACACTGCCAAGACCTATTATTTGCACATTACGAGCAATATTAATAGTGGTATCAGCAGTATATACTCCAGGAGAAAGATAAATAATATCTGGAGCATCAGTACCGGTTTTTCCTACTTGAGTGCTTAATTCAGCCCAAGTTCTAACAGTGCCAGTTCCTGCACCAAGTAAAGTAGGATCTGTTACATCTTCATTGGAAATAGCACCAAGAAGTCCATTATTTTGTTCATCGCCCACATTAATTCCTATATCATATAAAACTATAACATTATTTAAGCCAGTTATAGCATCTGTAGAAGAATTAAGACCATAATTGCTCTCTAAAGAATTGGAATTATATGTTTCCAACCCTAAAGTAGCATCATTAGAAACAATATCATTGATTTGTTCGAAATCTTCAGCAGAAGAGTCCATGACAATAGCGTCAGGATTTGCCGCAAAAGAAGAATTAAAACATGAAATTAAACAATAATCATTGTAAAAATAATCAAAAGTTTCCTTTTTTTAATTTTAATCACCATTTTTAAATCGAATTATCAAAAATCATTTTTTATATAACTAATATTAAGAAAATAAGCATATATAAAAGGTTGCATCAAATATAATTATCAATTGTTTAAAATATGTCAACAAATAATGAACATTATTAAACATTTAGTTTAAACCATGATGTCAAAAATATATGACTTAATTAAAATAACGATTTTGAAGGAGTATGAAGTTAAGAATAAATATTAAAATTGAGAATAATAACAAAAATAATTCTACGATAAGTAAAGATAAAAAAGAAATGTTATTGTAGACAATATATAAAATTATCTACTTGACCATGAATAAAATAACAAAACTCAAATATCATACTAAATGTATCCATAAATAAAAATATAGATTAATTAGAGCTTTAACAAGAAAATATAAAAAATAAAGGACATTTAAAACTAAAAGAAATAGAGTAAAAAATGAACTAATTTATTAATCTATTCATTGAAAAATCTATCAAATTTCTTAAATACAAAAGGATAAAGACCCATTGATACAAAGAAAGCTACACCATGCGCAATACCTCTAAAAATATATACTACAGGATTAGATCCATGTGGAAATACAAAAGTTAATGGTAGAAGTACGAAACCGAATACAAACATTCCACCTAATAATCTAAGTATAATATGTTTGATATTTCTAGTATTTTTAAAATGAATATATTTTTCTTCGATTAAGAAAGCAGAAGTAACACCTATTAAAAGTCCTACTGCTCTAAAATAATCTACATTTTGACAATATAACAAACCAACAAGAGAAATAACTATAAAAATTAAATATCTTATCAGTGATTTTTCAATTTTTAAATTAATTAAGTAAACAAACCCAATTGCAATTAAACCTACAACCCATCCAAAAATTACATCAGTAGGATAATGAACACCATTATATACTCTAGAAAACCAGTTAAAAGAATTAAAACGATAGCTAATAAAGTAAACCAGTGTTTACGAATATAAACAGCTATAGATACAAGTAAAGTAGAAGAAATTACAGCATGTAAACTAGGACAAGAAAATCCCTGACCTATAACATCATACATCAAATAATCTGATTCAACCAAAGATAAACATTTAATATTAGAATGATTAAAATAGGGTCTTCTTCTAACAAAATTTTTAATAAGATTATTAAATAGTATGCTCATACCTGCAGTTATAGATAAAGTTTTACCAAATTCCTTATCAATGCAGAAATAAAAAAAGTCCAAACATAGTAAATAAAAATACCCATCACCAAAGAAAGAAAAAGCAGTGATGAAAGAATCTATAGACTGTAAAAAACTCTGTAGAAATACTATTAATGTAACTTCCCAAGGAAAGTAAAAAGTAATTCCAATCATTTAAATCACCTCTACTCATTGCAGTTAAACCGGTACGTGTAATAGTAATAATTCCATATTGTTCCATTAATAAAATGAAAGCATTACTTTTAGAAGGTTTGCCTGTAATTTCAATAAGAAGATTACTTTCACTTGCATCAATTATCTTAGCCCTATAAATATCAACAAACTGCATTATTTCATCTCTAGCAGTCTCATTAGGAGTTTTTACTTTTATAAGACATAATTCTCTTTTAACAGAATTATTAGAAATATCATTAATTTTAATAACTTCAACTAATTTGTTTAATTGTTTAGTAACTTGTTCTAATGTAGAAGAATCTCCGTTAACAGTGATTACCATTCTTGAAAGTCCTTCAACTTCACAATCACCAACAGTGATACTATCAATATTAAAACCACGACGATTTAATAAACCAGATACTTTATACAAAACCTTGGTTTATCTTCTACTAAAGTACTAATAATATGTAAACTTTCATTCATCTAATCACCATTTTCTAATTTATATTCGCCAATCATTTCAGTAATAGGTGCACCTGGAGGAACCATTAGTAAATAATCATCTTTAGAGATAGCAATATCTAAAACAAGAGATTCATTATCTTTAATTGCTTTTTTAATAGCGATTTCAGTTTCACCTGGCTTTTCGACTCTTATTGCATTAATTCCAAAACTTTCTGCAAGTTTTACGAACAGGTGTAGGGGTAATTTTGTTTGAGAAATTCTATTATCATATAATAAATATTGCCATTGATAAACCATTCCTAATATTCTATTATTTAAAATAGGAACAATAAGTGGAAAATCATAATGTTTAATAGTAGCTAATTCTTGACAAACCATTAAAAATCACCATCACCAGTTAAACAAACAACAGCGTCTTCTGGACAAGCTACTTTAGCACCGATAGCAGCAGGTAAACCGAATCCCATAGTTCCAAGTCCACCAGAAGAAATAAATTTACGTGGTTTTTGAGTATTATAGAAATGAGCTGCCCACATCTGATTTTGACCTACATCAGTAGTTAAAATAGAATCAGAAGTTAAAGAACTAGCAATTTCATTTATAACTTGTTGAGGTTTTAAAGGAAGTTCATCATATGAATATTTAGGTAAATAATCAATTCTAAGTTTTTTAAGGTTATTTGCCCATTTTTTAGAATCTTCATTTGATTTAAATCCATTTAAAATCTTATTTAATGAAATTAAAATATTTTTAGCATCCCCTACTATTGGTAAATCTACAGGAACGTTTTTACCAATTCAGCAGGATCAATATCAATATGAATTACAGTAGTATTTGGAATAAATTCAGATAATTTACCAGTTGTCCTATCTGAAAACCTTGTACCTATAGCAATTAATAAATCACATTCATTAACATTATCATTTGCAACTTTTCTACCATGCATTCCAAACATTCCTAAAGACATTTCATCAAATTCATCAATAGCACCTTTACCTAAAAGAGAAGTCATTAGTGGAGCATTGATTAAATAAGATAATTCTTTTAGTTCTTTAGTTGCATCTGATATTAAAACTCCACCACCTGCTAATATTAAAGGCCTTTTAGCTTTTTTGATTAATTCTGCTGCTTTTTTAATCTGTTTAATATTACCTTTTAAGTTAGGATTATAACCTGGAGTATCAATTAAATCAAAGATAAAGTCAGTTAATTCAGCATCAAAAAACTCTTTAGGTACATCAATAATAACAGGCCCTGGTCTTCCACTACTAACAATTTCAAAACTAGATTTAATCATTGAAGGAATTGAGTCTACATCTCTAACTTGATAACCATGTTTCATTATAGGTAGGGTAATCCCAATAATATCTGCTTCTTGAAATGCATCGTTACCAATTAAATTAGTAGGAACTTGACCTGTAATAGCTAAAACTGGAGAAGAATCCATAAATGCAGTTGCTATCCCTGTCACTAAGTTAGTAGCCCCAGGACAAGATGTAGCTAAACACACACCAACTTTACCAGATGCTCTAACATATCCATCAGCCGCATGCGCTGCACATTGTTCATGTCTAACTAAAATATGATTTAAATCTGAATCATATAGAGTATCATAAAATGGGATAACAGTACCTCCCGGATATCCGAAAATGGTATCTACACCGTGTTTTTTAAGAGCTTCAATAATTGCTTCTCCACCTTTCATATTATAAACCTTCATTAAATATTATACAGTAAGATATCTTTGAAAAAATATATATAATTAACTTTTAAATTCTTAAAAAATAAAAAAACTTTAGAAGTAATGGAAAATAATTTTAATTTAAATAAAGAGGTGATGATATGCTCTATTACATTAGTACATATAATCCTTTTGGAGTTTGTCCTAGGTGCTTTGCTGATTTAATAGATGGAATATGTCCTGTTTGTGGATGGAGTAACCATTAAAAATTAGTTTATTAAAACAATACTATAATTCTAATTTATTTTTTTATTAATTATTATTTTAATTAATACTATTTTAAACTTTTTTAGAAAATAATTTTTATTACTAATAATAAAAATATTAAATAATAAAATAATTATATAAATGGAGAATTTAAAATGAAGGTTTTAGTTGTAGGTACAGGCGCTCGTGAACATGCAATAGCTAATGCATTAAAAGACGACTGTGAATTATATGCTTATATGAGTAAAATAAATCCAGGTATTTCAAAAATAGCTGAATTTAAACAGGGCGATGAAGGTGAAGTAGAAAAAGTAGCTGAATATGCTGTAGAAAAAGAAATTGATATTGCTTTTATCGGACCAGAAGCTCCATTAGGTAAAGGAATTGTAAATGAATTAGAAAAAAATGGTATTAAATGTGTAGGACCAACTCAATCAGCTGCAAGAATTGAAACTGATAAATCATTTATGAGAAAACTGTTTGAAGATTATAATATTAAAGGATCATTAATCTATAAAGTATTTGATAATTCTAAAGATATAGAAGAATTTTTAACTGATTTTGACAAAGATGTTGTAGTTAAACCTGTAGGATTAACTGGAGGAAAAGGAGTTAAAATTGTAGGAGACCATCTTAAAGATAATAAAGAAGCAATTGAATATTCTAAAGAAGTTATTGATAATGTTATGGGTGGATTTGCTCAAGTAATTATTGAAGAAAGATTAATTGGTGAAGAATTTACCATCCAAGCATTTTGTGATGGAGAACACTTAGAACCAATGCCTGCAGCACAAGATTATCCACATGCATTTGAAGGCGACAAAGGAGCTATTACTGGAGGAATGGGTTCTTACTCTGATGTAGGTGGACTTTTACCATTTATGACCCAAGAAGATTATGATCAAGCTGTTGAAATTATGCAAGAAACTTTAACTGCAATTGCTAAAGAAGCTGAACCTTACAAAGGAATTTTATATGGTCAATTCATGTTATGTGAAGAGGGGCCACGTTTAATTGAATATAATGCTAGATTTGGAGATCCAGAAGCAATGAATGTATTACCTTTACTTAAAACTCCATTAGTTGATATTTGTCAAGCTATTGTTGATGGAACTCTTGATAAAGCTGAATTTGAAGATAAAGCTAGTGTTTGTAAATATATAGTTCCTGATGGATACCCAGAAACAAAATATGCTGGAGAAATTATCGAAGTAGATGAAGAAACAATAGAAGACTTAGGTGCTAAAGTATTCTATGCTGCAGTATCTGCTGAAGAAGAAGGAATTAAATTATCTGGTTCTAGGGCATTAGGAATTGTAGCAAGTGGAGATTCAATTGAAGAAGCAGAGAAAATAGCTGAAGAAGCATGCCAATATGTTAAAGGTAATGTCTACCATAGAAGAGATGTTGGTACAACTGCTCTTGTTCAAAAAAGAATCGACCACATGAAAGAAATTAAAAATTAAGTAATCAAATCTCTAAACTAGATTTTTAGAGTAAAAGTAGTTTAAAACTACTTTTTTTTATTTTTTAAAAATTGTCTCATAATAGTAAAACTTAATATATAAAGTTAATAAAAATATAATTTTCTTATTTAAAGGAAGTATTAATTATGAGTCTATTATCAGTATGTGACATTGAAGAGAATGTTATAGAAATCTTAGAAATTGCAAAAAATTTCAAAGAAGGAAAAATGGAGAAAAAACCTTTAGAAGGTAAAACTCTTGCAATGATTTTTGAAAAATCATCTACAAGAACCAGAGTATCCTTTGAAGTTGGAATGTATCAATTAGGTGGTCAAGGACTATTTTTGTCCTCAAATGATTTACAAATGGGTAGAGGAGAACCTATTTCTGATACAGCGAAAGTATTAAGCCGTTTTGTGGATGGAATTATGATTAGAGCTAAAAATCATAAAGATGTTGAAGAATTAGCTAAAGAAGCAGATATTCCTGTAATAAATGGATTAACTGATTTAGAACATCCTTGTCAAGCACTAGCTGATATGTTAACTATACAAGAACATTTAGGTGATTTTAAAGAAAATAAACTTACCTATGTTGGTGATGGTAATAATGTATGTAACTCATTACTTCTTATTTGTGCATGTTTAGGTATGGATATGTCTGTTGCATGTCCAAAAGGATACGAACCAAACCCAGAAATTGTAGCAAAAGCAGAAGAAATTGCAAATAAAAATGACTCAAAAATAACTATTACTGATAATTTAAAAACTGCTTTAAAAGATTCTACAGCTATTTATACTGATGTTTGGGTAAGTATGGGAGATGAAACCGAAGCAGCCCAAAGACAAATTGATTTAAAACCTTATCAAGTTAACAATGACTTAATGAAATTAGCTAAAGAGAATGCAATATTTATGCATTGTTTACCAGCAATTAGAGGGGAAGAAGTAGCTACAGAAGTTATTGATGGTCCCCAATCTGTTATTTTTGATGAAGCTGAAAATAGACTTCATGCTCAAAAAGCTGTAATGTATTATTATTTAAAAGATTAAAAAAAAGAAATTAGAATTGAGTAATTAAACTCAATTACATTTTTTCAGGAGCAGATACTCCTAATATATTTAAAGCATTTTTAAGAGTAATTTGAGCTTTTTTAACTAAAATTAATCTTACATCTTCTACATCAGAACCAATTACTTGCTCTGCTTTATAGAATTTATTAAATGAATTAGCTAAATCTTGACAGTATTGTGTAATACTGTGTACTCTTTTCTTATTAGCTGCTTCTTCAACAACTTGTGGGAATTTAGCAACGGTGCGAACGAGATCTTTTTCATTTTCATTTGGAATCCAATCATCGTTAATAACCAAATCATCAATATTTTTATCTGATTTTGCAAGTAATTTACATGCTCTAGCATGTGCATATTGAATAGAAGCACAACCTCGTTCAAAACTTAAAGCTTCTTCCCATTTGAAAGTAATATGTTTTTCAGGGGATAATTTTGTAATAAAGAATCTAATTGCACCAATACCAATTTCTTCTGCTATAACATTTACTTCTTCTTCAGATAAATCTTCTCTTCTTGATTTAATCTCATCAGCAGCACGAGATACAGCTTCATCAATTAATTCATCTACAGAAATGAATACTCCACGTCTAGTAGACATAGATCCTTCAGGAAGTGTAATAAATTCATAGAAAATTACTTCAGGAGGTACATCAAGTAAAATTTTATCCATAATAACATTAATTTGTTCAGCAGCTAATTTATGGTCAGCTCCTAAAATATCCAAGGTTAAATCTCCTTGGGTGTTTTTCCACTGATGATAAAGTAAATCTCTTGTAGAGTATAATGAAGTACCATCTGATCTTCTTAAAACAAATTCTTTTTCGATTTGGAAATCAGTTAAATCAATGTATTCAACTTCACTTTCGCGGATGAAACCTTCACGGCCAATATAATCAACCATTTTATTTATTTCACCGCTTCTTACAAATTGTCCTTCCCAAACAAATTTATCGTGATTTACATTAATTCTATTCATTGTTTCTTTCATACCAGATAAACAACTTTCAACAACATTTTCAAAGATTTTATTAAGTTCATCATCTTCTCCACGTTCATATTTATTAATTAATGCATCAACTTTAGAATTTAAACTTGGGTCTTCTTTTAATTTCTCATTAGTTTTAAAGTAAAGTCTACCAATTTTATGGTCAATTTTGTCTCCTTCTTGTTCTTCAATCTTTAAACCAAGCTCAGTAATACCAAAAACAATAATAGCTATTTGTCTACCCATATCATTTACGTAGTATTGAGTTTCAACTTCACGTCCTGCTAAAGTTAAAAGACGGTTTAAAGAGTCACCAAAAATAGAATTTCTAACATGTCCAACATGTAATGGACCATTAGGATTTGCAGAAGTGTGTTCTAAGACAATTTTTTCATCAACAGCTGAAAGTTGACCATAGTTATCATCAATTTTATCGAGTAACGCTTTAGCGAATTTAGAATAATCTACATAAAAGTTTACATAAGGACCAACAGCCACTACTTTTTCAAAAATATCAGGAACATTAATTGCTTCAGCAACTTCAACTGATAATAAATTTGGAGCTTTTCTTAATTTTTTAGCTAAATCGAATGAAATAGTACTAGCTAAATCACCTAAATCTGGATTTGGAGGGAAATCTAATCTGATTTCACTTTCGATTTCGCAATCAAAACTAGCTATAGCTTCTTTAATAGCTTCTCTTGCTTGATTTTCAATTTCAAAATACATTAACTCACCTTTTTATAAAAATAATTAATTATAATCCCCTAAACCAGAGATTTACATATCCTACACTTGGTATAACAACTGGTGCACCATTTATAGTTAATACTCTTTGAGTAATTTGATCTCCAGTAACCCAATATGGATCGGGAACATTGTTATGATCTCCTTTAATCATATAATAAGTAGTTCCATTAAATTGTTTAATATCAATAACCCTATGTATAACTGGTTGGTCATACCATTTAGCATTATAAACAACTATATCTCCTACTTGAACAGTATTTGGGTCAAATTCATGAATACCAAAGAAATTAGTTTTTTCAACAGCTACAATATCTCCTCTTGAAAAAACAGGTTCCATACTACCTGAAACAACTACATTCAAGTGTTGAGCAACTGAAAATACAAGTAAAATAATAATTATATAAAAAATTATTTCTGTAACACTTGTTTTTTCTTCATTTAACACATTATCACCTTAACTATAATAATTTAATCAATAATTATATATAAAATTATATCTCAAAAGCTACCTTTAAAGATTTATTAATCGCTTCTAAAGTTTTATCTAAATCCTCTTTAGTATGTGCTGAGGAAATAAAATTACATTCAAACTGACTTGGAGGAATAAATACTCCTTCTTTTAACAACTCACGGAAGTATACTAAAAACCTATCTGCATCAGATGCTTTTGCATCATCATAATTTAAAACTTCATTAGGATTGAAGTAAATTTGAAACATGCTTCCGAGTCCTACTGGAGATACATCTAATTTTAAATCTTCGATTATGGATTTAATGTTTTTTCTTAAATAGTCACCATTTCCATTAAGGTTTTTATAAAATTCTGAATCGAGTTGTTTAAAAGTAGATAAACCAGCTTGTACAGATATAGGGTTTCCACTAAAAGTACCTGCTTGGTAAACAGGACCATTTGGAGCAACAATTTCCATGATTTCTTTCTTACCACAGAAAGCACCCATTGGAAGACCTCCACCAACAATTTTACCTAATGTTACCATATCAGGTTTAATATTAAAGTACTGACCAGCTCCACCTTTAGAAAGTCTAAATCCAGTAATAACTTCATCAAATATAAGAATAATATTATTTTCTTTAGTAATTTTTCTTAAAAACTCTAAAAAACCATTTTTAGGTTCAACACAACCAATATTACCCATAACAACTTCCATAATAATACAAGCTATATTGTCTCCTTCTTTTTCAATTAATTCAATCATAGCTTCTTCATCATTAAATGGAACAGATAAAGTGTTTTTAGTTGTATCTTCGGGAATACCTGCTGAATCAGGTTTACATGCAGCTCCAGAACCACCTTTAACTAAACAGTAATCATGAGCACCATGATAACCACCTTCAAATTTAACTATTTTATTTTTACCTGTAAAACCCCTAGCTACTCTAATAGCACTCATTGTAGCTTCAGTTCCACTATTACAGAACCTAACCATTTCAGCTGCTGGAATTCTATCAATTACTTCATTAGCTAATTTAATCTCATTTTCAGTAGGAGCACCATAAGCACTACCAATAGCTAATTGAGCAGAAACATCTTGAACTAGTTTTTCATTAGCATGACCCAAAATTAAAGGCCCGTAAGCTAAACAATAATCAATATAGCTATTTCCATCAACATCATAAATTTTAGAACCAACACCTTTTTCAACAAAGAAGGGATAAGGTTTAAAAGCCCTTACAGGAGATGAAACTCCAGCAGGCATAACTTTCTTAGATTCAGCAAATAATTTTTCAGAGTTCATAAATATATTTTTAATATATACTATATGTTAAATATTACCTATTGTAGAACTAGCAGATTGACCAGCTAAATAACGTGTAGAAAAAGTAATTTTAAGATTATAACCACCAGTAGGACCAACAGTGTCTAAAACTTCACCTGCAAAATATAAACCTTCAACTAATGTAGATTCCATAGTTTTAGAGTTTATATAAGATAAATCAATACCTCCAACAGTAATTTTAACCAAATCTTTATTCACACCAGAGATTTTAAAATTAAATTGTTTTGAAGAGTTGATTATTAAATTTCTTTTTTTTATTTAATTGATTTAATTGTTTATCTGGATTGATTTCCAACTTATTTAAGAAATAAGAGATAAAACTATTAGTTAAATAAGGTTTTAAATAATTTTTAACTTTTAATTTACCTTTAGATGATGAATTTTTAATAAATTTATCGTTAAGTTCTTCTCTATTAAAATCAGGACATAAATCTATGAATAACTCATTAACAACTTCATTCGAAAGATTAAAAATAGCAGGCCCTGATAAACCAATGTGACTAATTAAAACATCCCCTTTTATTGAATTTTTTCCATTAAAAACAATAACATTATATAAACTAACTCCTGCAAGTTTTTTTAATTCATTATCATCACAAATTAAAGGAACGAGGCCATAATAAGGAGTATTAAGTGGTTGATCTAGTTGTTCTGCTAAAATAAATCCATCTCCTGAAGAGCCAGTATGTGGATAAACCATTCCACCAGCAGTTATTATAACTTTTTTGGCTTTAATTTCATCATTAACAATGAAATAATCATCAACTTTAGCTATTTTATTGACTTTATAATCTAAAATAACATTAACATCATCTAAATAGCTTTCAAAAATATTTAAAATATCACGAGACTTCTCAGTGACTGGAAATATTCTATTTCATCTTCTTCTTTAAAAGATAACCCTTTATCTGTAAAAAGTTTGAGGAGGTTTTCATTTGTAAAAGTAAAAAAAGAATGTTTTAAAAATTTTTTATCATTATAAGAATCTAATAATTTTTTAATTGGTTTATTATTGGTGATGTTACATCGTCCACCACCAGTAATAAGAAGTTTACGGCCTAGAGAAGAATTTTTCTCTAAAATAGCTACATTTGAACCTTTGCAAGCTATTGCAGCAGAAATTCCTGCTGGACCACCACCAATTATTAAAATTTCAAATTCTTTCACTGAAAATCACGTCTAATTAAAGGTAAACTTATTAAAGTAACTAATAATACTAATAATGGATTTCCAGCATTATGTAAGATAATATCATTATATAAATGACTTGAACTATTAGTAGAACTGTTAGTATTGTTAGTAACATTTACAGATAAAAAGATTCAATCAATCCAGAGATTGGACTAACTGCTAAAATCCTATTTTCACCTGCATTAGGGAATATTAACTTAAATATTCCATTCTTACCTTGAAGGATTATTAAATCAAAGATTACTCCATCATTAACAATTAAAGTTTTATAATCAGGTAAATCCCTTTTATAATTCATCATATTAAATCCATCAGTAAGAGTATCAAATACTGCTTCAAAATAAGCAGGTTCACCATATACAACTTTGCTTAAAGGATTTATATTCATTAAAATCCAATTATCAGGAGCAGTGCTAACATCAATATGTGTATTATTTAAGTCCTTAAAATAAAAAGACAATAAATCAGAAGCTATAAAGTCTTCATCAGTGATATAATCCATAGCCCCATAATTTTCATTAGCATTGAAGTTAGTAGCAAGTTTATAAGCAACAGATTGTCCGTTTGTAGCTTTGTTTCCATCAAAAATAGAATTAACAACAGTATTGTTTATTCCGCTAGATTGAATAGCTCCTCCTAATGAAGCTTCGTTGTTATAAAAAACACAATGATTTGCTACAACATTATTTCCTCTTAAAAGAAGAGCACCACCATATTGAGGAAATGAATTATTTACAAATGAACAATTATCTATTAAAAGATTATTTCCATCTGAGAAAGTAATTCCACCACCAGTATAGAAAGCTGTACCATTAATAAAATTAGAATTA
>JAKSUH010000069.1 GCA_024413395.1 archaeon | reverse complement strand
ATCAAGTGGCCACTATAAACGTGCTTAGCCACTTAAAAACTTTTTTTATTTTTAATTTATTGAATTTGAATTTCTAATATTTAAATTAAAAGTTAAATTAATAAGTAACTTAAAACATAAATTAATTTATTATAATTATATTAGGAGAGATAATATGGAAGATTATGAAAATTTATTAAATAGGGCAATAGACCAATTACCTCCTGAAGTATTTGAACACAAAAGATTTAAAATTCCTAAAGCTTATTCAGATATTCAAGGTAACAGAACTTTTATAAAAAACTTTAAAGACGTAGCAGAAACATTAAACAGAGATCCACAACACTTATTAAAATTCTTATTAAGAGAATTAGGTACAGCTGGAAACTTAGAAGGTGGAAGAGCTATTTTACAAGGTAAATTTACCAATTACATAATCAATGAAAGATTAGAAGATTATGTAGAAAAATACGTTATTTGTCACGAATGTAATAGACCAGATACACGTATTATTAGAGAAGGAAGAATATTCTTACTCAAATGTGCTGCTTGTGGTGCAAAAGCTCCTTTAAAACCATTATAATGGAGAAAATATGTTTTGTCCTGAATGTGGAGCAACAGATAAACAGATGGTTGGTGACATCTGTATTGATTGTTTCTTAAAAAACTATCAAATGATAAATATTCCTGAAAAAATTGAAGTTCATATCTGTAGCCACTGTAATAGTAAATTAGAAGAAGGAAAATGGTCAGAATCCAATATTCCTGAAGAAGAAATTATTTACAGAGCATTAGAACGAAACATTACAATCAACGATGAAGTTGAAAATGAAATTATAAATCTTGAAATTGATCAGATTAAAGGAACAATAGCTGAATGTTTTGTTGAAGTTGTTGGAGAAGTTTATGGAACACAAATTGAAGAAACTCATGATGTAAGTGTAAGAATCCTTAAAACAGTTTGTCCAACATGTAGTAAAATCCAATCAGGATATTACGAATCAGTTGTTCAATTTAGAGCAGCTAATAGAACAATTTCTCAAGAAGAATATGAAACTGCTAATAACATCGTTGAAAGAACACTAAACAAACAATACAAAAGTGATAAATTAGCATATTGTCCACAAATAGCTACATTAAAAGAAGGATATGATTATTATATTGGTTCTTTAAAATCAGGACGTAAAGTTGCAAATGCATTAAAAGAAGAATTTGGAGGAGTAATCCAAGAGTCCTCTCGTCTTATTAGTGAAGACAAATCTACTGGAAAAGGATTATACAGAATCTGGATTTCTATAAGAATTCCTGAATTTTCAGTACATGACTTCATTAAATATCAAGAAAAAATTCTTCAAGTGATTGATATTGATAAAAATAGAGTACAAGGCACTGATTTAAACACTAATAAAAGTAGTACAATCCTATGGAAAGATTATGAAGCTATTGAATTAATTAAAAAAGAAGAAGATATTGAAATTACAAGTATTATCTCAAAATCCCCAAATATTATTCAAATATTAGACCTTACAGATTATTCTGCTGTAGATTTAGATATGAAAGAAGGCTTTGAAAATTTCCAAATTGGAGAAGAAGTAAAAGTCATTAAAATTGATAATATTCTATATTTACTAAATAAAGTGATAAAATGAACATAGAAGAAAAAATTCAAATGATAGAAGAAGGAACCTTAGAAGTTATTGATACAGAAGAACTTAAAGAAGTTTTAGCTAAAGATGAACCAATAGCTTATACTGGTTATGAACCTTCTGGAAAAATTCATTTAGGCCATGCAGTGACCGTAGAAAAACTTAAAACATTGCAAAAGTTAGGATTTAAGATTAAAATCCTTCTTGCAGATTATCACGCATATTTAAATGGAAAAGGAACAATTGAAGAAATTGCTGAAACTGCAGATTATAATATGAGATGCTTTAAAGCATTAGGTCTTGATGAAACTACTGAATTTGTTTTAGGTTCATCATTCCAATTAGAACCAGAATATACAACTAAAGTTTATAAATTAGCTACTTTAACTACTTTAAAAAGAGCTAAAAGAAGTATGAATCAAGTTTCTCGTCATGATGATAATCCAAAAGTAGCGAGTGTAATTTATCCAATTATGCAAACAGTAGATATGGCTGCTTTAAATGTCGATATTGCTCTTGGAGGAATGGAACAAAGAAAAATTCAAATGCTTGCAAGAGAAAACTTAGAAAGAATCGGTGAATCAGTTCCTGTTTGTATACACACCCCATTATTACATGGACTTGATGGAGATGCTAAAATGTCTTCAAGTAAAGGTAATTTCATTGCTGTAGATGACTCAGTTGAAGATATTACTAAAAAAATCAAGAAAAGTTACTGTCCACAAGGTGAAATCGAAGATAATCCTATGATTGAAATAGCTTTAACTTTTGTTTTCTCAAATCAGGAAAAATTATTAATTAAAAGACCTGAAAAATTTGGTGGAGATGTTGAATTAACAAAAGAAGAATTACTTGAAAACTTTGCAAATGGTGAATTACACCCAATGGATTTGAAAACTGGAATTAAAGATTTCTTAATTGATTATTTAGCTCCTGTAAGAGAATATATGGAGGCTTAAACAATGAATGATGAAAGATTATTTGAAATGCGTTTGCCTAATGGTGTTGGAGAACAAATGTTAGCTCACTGTTATGAAAAATTTGATGTAAAATTAGAACAAGGTGAGTATGGACCAAAACTTTTAGGTACTCGAGAGGAATTAGAAAAAGCACAAAAGTTTCTCTATGATGCTATCGAAAAAAGGTTAAAAGAATTAGAAGAATAATTATTCAATACATGATGGACATAATCCAACTAAAGTAGCTACTGCTTTTTTAATATCAGAAGATACTTTATTTACACCATTATTTCCATCTATAATTGCATAATTATAATTTTTTACTAAATCTAAATAATTTTGTTTAACATTATTTAAAAATTCTTCATTTTCAAACTCATCTTCACCAGAACACCTATCAACTGATTTTTTAACATCTAAATCAATTAATAAAAGTAAATCAGGTTCACAAGCAAATTTATTAATTTCTTTAATCCAATCTTGCGGTTCTTGATAAGCTAAAGAAGAAATAAATGATCTATCAGATAAAATAACTTTATTTCCAGCATTATTAATTTTATCCATTAAAATAAGCCTATCTGCAGCAAAAAGCAAACCTAATGTTTTCTGCATTGTATCTTCTGTTGCATTTGGTTGAGTTAAAATCTTTCTAATAAGTTTTCCTACATCAGAACCAGTAGGTTCAACAACAGTTTCAACTTCTAAACCATTAGCTTCAAGCCATTCTTTTAATAGCTGGATCTGAGTAGCTTTTCCAGCACCATCAATACCTTCAAAAACAATATACATAAAATAAAATTAGATTTTAATAAATAAATAAGTAATGGAATTTAAATTTTCTTTAAATTCCAAAGTTCCATGATTTCACTATATTTTTTAAGCATTATACCATATCATTACTTAAAAAATATAATGGTACTAATGTTAAATACAAAGGTTAGTATTTTTCATCTTTGGTTTAAAGATTTATGAGATTGTACTGAAAGTTTAATGTTTTTTAACTTATTTAAACTATTTAAAATTAGATCAGCACATTCAGTATGTTTAGAAAATTCCGGTTGTAACCAAATTGTATCAGCATAATTGTATTTCTCCTTTAAATAAATTATTTCATTAATATCTCCTTCATTAGATATTACAAATTTGAAATAAATGTTTTTACATTGATACCATTGCTTAAAAACATTCTTTTTATCCTCTTTAGGAGAAATCACATAATTAAAATTTTCATTGTATTTAAAAATAGAACCGTTAGTCTCAAATTGGATATTAATATCTTTATTTAATAATGAAATTACTTCTAATATTTCATCAAATTGAAGTAAAGGTTCTCCACCAGTAATAACTAGCAATTCGATATTATTTCCTTCTATTTCTTTTATAAGAATATCTCTTACTTCCTGAGGAGACATATCTTTTGAAACAGAATTATCTGTATCACAAAAAGAGCAACTTAAATTACAATTAGCTACTCTTAAAAAAGTAGCTGGAGTTCCAATTAATGGTCCTTCACCTTGAAAAGAAGTAAAAATTTCATTAATAAACAAAATTAATCACCATAATAAGTACAAGATGCATCAGTGTTTTCATAAACAGTTACACTTACAAGACATGGGAATTTTTCTTTTAAATTAGTGTAGAAGAACATACTCATTTCTTCCATGGTTGGATTTTCACTATTCATAAATTCATTTAAATTTAAATGATCATCATCAATAAAATCTAAAAATTCTGCTGCAATATCATAAGTATCCATTATCATATTCCTATAATCTAATGTTTCAGCTTCAAAGGAAAGAATAACTTCATATTGGTGACCATGCCATTTAGTACATTTTCCACCTTGATCTTTAAGTTTGTGACATCCATAAATTCTATGTTTAGTTTCTAATCTGTACATTTAATTACCTTCTTTAAGTATTTTTTCAGCTTTTTCAATAGCTTTAATTCTAGATTGACAAGAATAACATTCCCCACAAGGTTCATCTCCTCCAACATAACAACTCCAAGTTTTATCTAAAGGAACACCTAATTTTAATGCTTCTAAAACTACTTCATACTTTTCTTTTTCTATAAAAGGAGCTTTAACAGGAATGTATTCATAATTATTAACTTTATTAAGTTCATTTATTTGTTTTAAAAATTCAGGAGTTGTATCAGGATAGTCTCCAACATCTCCTTTTATTGCACCATAATAAACCTCATCAGAACCAGTGGTTATTGCAAGTGCAGTAGCTAATTCAAGTAAAATCGTATTACGAGAAGGAACAACTGTGTCTTGAGGTTCGAAAACATCATCATTATCAGGATTAACTAAATTACTAGAATTTAATAATGCAACAATTTCAGAAATATCACAAATATGATGAGGAACATTTAATTTTTTACAAGTTAATGAAGCGAAATCTAATTCTTTTGATGCTTTTTGACCATAATCAAAACTTAAAGCAATTACTTCATTTCCTTCATCAATTAATTTGTATAAAAGTGTTGTAGAATCTAACCCACCAGACAATATTAAAACACAAGTCATGTTAACTTCTCCTTCTGTTCATTTACTTTAATATTATATATTATATATTGTATTTAAGTGTATAAGTAAAATTATTATAAATAATACAAAAGACAAAAATAATATAGTTAAATAAAGGAAGTATAAAAAATGACATTATCTGAATTATTGGCACCTGCTGGAAGTTATGAAGTATTTGTAATTGCAGTTAATGCTGGTGCTGATGCAGTTTATTTATCAGGAGAACGTTTCGGAGCTAGAGCTTATGCTAAAAACTTCACAATTGAAGAAATAGAAAAAGCAATTAACTATGCTCATTTAAACAAAGTGAAAATCTATGTAACAGTTAATACACTAATAAATAATTTTGAAGTTCTAGAAGTTATCAAATATTTATTCGAACTTTATAAATTAGGAGTAGATGCAGTTATTGTACAGGATTTAGGAATTGCATATTTAATTAAAACACTTATACCTGATTTAGAAATTCATGCATCAACCCAAATGACTTTAAATAATTATAGTAATCTTAAATGGGCTTGGAATAATGGAATTAATAGAGTTGTACTTCCACGTGAAGTTTCAGTTGATGAGATTAAAGAAATTAATGATAATTTAAAAAGAAATCAAATGGATTTAGAATTAGAAGTATTTGGTCATGGAGCATTATGCTATTGTGTTTCAGGAAACTGTTATATCGCATCATATAATAGTGGTCGTAGTGGTAACCGTGGTGCATGTGCGCAGCCTTGTAGAAGAGAATATAAACTTAAATACAGAGGATATAATGTTGGAAATGGATATTTATTATCCACCCATGATTTAGCTACATATAAGCATTTAGATGAGATTTCTAAAGCAGGTGTAACCTCATTAAAACTTGAAGGTAGAATGAAATCTGCTGATTATGTTGGAACAATAGTTAATAGTTATCGTAACTTATTAGATGGTAACGAAGGTAATTATAAACAAGATTTACATTTAGTTTTTAATCGTCAATTTACAAATGGATATTTATTAAATGACAAACCAGGAAAAGTTTTAGGAAGAGGAAGTTCTGGCCATGAAGGACTTTATATTGGAGATATTGTTAAAATTGATGGAACAAAAGTAACTATTGAAGTAAAAAATAAAGATAATTACGTTGAATTAGAAGAAGGAGATGGAATTGCTTTTAAATATAACAAAAAGATCAAAGGAATATATTTAGAGAATATTATCCATCAAAATGAAAATGAAATTGTTATTGATACAACAAGATTAGTTAAAGAAGGAACAGAAGTCTTTATAAGTTACAGAAAGTCAATAAACGAAAGAATTAAACAATTTAAAAAAGAAAAAATTGAATCAAAAACTCCTATTAATTTAACTTTTTCTTGGAATGAAAAGTTAGATGTATTTGTTAAAGTTGAATATTATTTAGATGAAGAATTAATTAATTTCAGATACAAAGGAGAAGAATTATTTGAAAAAGCTTTAAAAAGACCAGTTACTGAAGAAAATATTGAAAAACAAATGGTTAAAACTGGTGGAACTCGATTTTACATAGAAGAAATTAAATTTAATGAAATGCCAAAAGATATTTTTGTTCCAGTAGGTAAATTAAATCAAATAAGAAGAGATATTTTAGAAGAAGCTGAAAAATTATTATTAAATCATTATACACCAACTAAAAAGTCTGTTAAAGCCACTAGAAAAAATATTAATCGATTTATTGAAGAATATGAAAACTTTGAAAATAAAGAAATTAACAAAGAATCTAAATTATCAATTTTTGCAGATAATTTAGATTTAATTAAAGCAGCATCAGGTTTTGATTTAAAACGTATCTACTTTGATGCTACATGTTTATATAACAATCCTGAAGATTATTATAAAGATATTCCTCAATTATTAGAATCTGCTCATCAAATAGCATCAGATAGTGAAATCGTATGGGTTTTAGCATCATTCATATCACAAAAAGATGCAGAAAACTGTAATGAAATAGTTAAGGAATTAGAAAATAAAGGAATATTAATTTCAGTAATGGGAGATTTCCCAGCAATGGCGGACATATTTGATTGTCCTATTTATGGAAATCACAATTTAAATATATGGAATAGTTTTGCAGTAAAAAGTTTAGAAGATTCTGGATTTAAAGGTACAATTTTATCCTCTGAATTATCTGGAAAAGAAATTAAAGAATTAATTAAGAAAAACAAATCCAATATAGATTTAGAAATGATTGTAAATGGTAATTTAGAAGTTATTGTGACTAAAGATGATTTCTCAAATTTAAATGATGGAAAAAACTTTATTATTGCAAACAATGCAGATTATGCTATTTTAGAAGATAAAAAAAGAAAAAAATTC
>JAKSUH010000068.1 GCA_024413395.1 archaeon | reverse complement strand
GAGCAGACTCATCTAAAGCAATTTCACACTCTACACCACATTCTTCTAATGCTTTGATTAAATTAAGAGCGATTACTGCATCTCCACCAAGGCCTCTACCAGTAACAGAAATTAATGCTCTCATCTACGCACCAAACTGTATGTTCTTTCATTAGAATCATATCTTCTATGATTTGGAGCATATGGATTATATACTAATCTTCTGAAACCTAATTTAATTAGAAGTTTATTTTCAATGATTTTTTGTTTATCATCGAAGATGAATTTTCTACATAAATCACAAACTCCACCACCAGTTAGAACATCCATAAATAAATCCTCATAATTAGGATTTACTATTCCTAATTTGCTAGATAAGAAGCAATATAAATTGTTTCTTCTAACAAATGCTGTGAAGAACACAGTTGCGATGAATAATAATAGTACCCACCATGCTCCACCGATTAGATAGAATGCAGCTCCTAAAGCAATAGCTAATGAATGATTTCCAACAGAACCTAATAAAACTCTTCCTGAGAAATCTAAAGGAGAATATCCTAATACCACTAAGAAGATAAGTAAAGGAGTGTAAAATGCAGGTAATTCATTGAATAAAGGAGAACCTACAATTAACATTACAATAATAGTAACTATACACATAATCATTGTAACAATACAAGTAGAACCTGGTTGCATATCAGAAATATTAATAGGTTGAACCATTAATGCAATCAATATTGCAGCTACACCTAAACCAGAATATATCCCTATAATGATTACTAAAAGAAAAGCAATTGTTTTTGATAATTGACCCCATTCTATTCCTAAAACAGGAGTCGGAGTTTTTCCTAAAATATCATCAATTAAAGCAAAAATACCGATAACTAAAACTAGTGAATTAAAAGGAGGCAAAAGTAAAAAACTTAATAAAATAAATGGAATAATTCCAATAGCCTTTGGGATCCCACCCCTAATATTAGGATAAAGATTTCCCAAATATCCTTTTGTACCGAAATATCTAAATATATACTCTAAAACCATTGTTCCAGCAATAGAAAGAACAAATATTAAGATAAAAATTTTAATTAACGTCCAATAAATCATAGTTACCACATAATTATTATATTATAAAATATATTTTTAATTTCTAATATTTAAATATATAATAAGATATTAACTAATCGGATATCTTAAAAAAGCGGCAAAACCACCAAGAGAAGCTAATTGATTACCACCTTCATGTTCACTACTAATAACCATGACTTCTCCATTCATATTTTCAACCATTTCCATTTGAGAACTAATATCTTTTTGTGGAACTTTTAAATCTAAAATAAGTAATTTTTCAACTGCTCCTAAGTTTATAGCTTTAAGAGTTTCAGATTCACCATAAGCAATTTTTGATGAATTTTGCGCTATCTCTTCAAGTAAACTACTTATAGCACCCATTTCACTAGCTACTCTATTTTCTACAGTTAATTTTTCAACAGTTCCTTTTTTGAGAATTTCGTTAATTCCTACTCTTCCACCAGAACCAGTTGCTTCAATAATAGATTTTTTAGCCAAATCTTTATGTTTTTCATTTAAGTAATCATAAAAATCATTTTTAATAAAACCAAGCCCACCAATTACAATACTATGAAGTCCTTCAAATTTATTTATTGATTCAATAACCTTTTCATAGAACTGTTGAATTCCTTTTGTTCTATTTTTATCAATTATTCGTTTACCAGAAATTGCACCCATAATGGGACCATAATATTCAATTCCAAATTGTCTCATTAACCCTAATGTAGCAACATAATCTTCAAATACTACAATAATTGCAGACAATTTTTTAGATGCATCAATAGCTTGTTGCATTCTTTTTAAAGCCCATAAAGACCAAAATTCTTTTCTAATTGTTAATGGTGTATTTAATTTAACTTCTATAGTATGATGAGAACCTATAGGAATTAGATCTTCTGGACCTTTTGTAATAGTACCAGTTAATCTTAATTTACCTGTAAATAAATGAAAAGAAATATTTTCAACTGAAACTGTTAAATTAAATGTTTTTTTAACTCCTCTATCACTTCTAAGTTTATCACCAGTATTATCTTGTATACGACGTGTTGTTTTAGAAGTTACACTATCTCCAACTTCAACAATATGAGATAAGTGCCATAAATCATCTAATGTTTCAGGAACGCTAATTATAAATCCTTCTTTTTCATCTTGTTTTATAATCTTCATCAATAATACTATAAGTCACTATTATATATAAGCTATTTATTAAATTATAAATATATGAAAATTGGAATTATTGGTGGAACAGATGGTCTTGGACATGCATTAAATTACTACTTTAGAGATGAATTTGATGTATATATTAGTGGAAGAGACCATGAAAAAGGTCGAAAAGTTGCTTCTCAATTAAATGTTAATTGTATTGAAAGTAATGCGGAATTAGCTAGTCAAAGCGATATTGTAATTATTTCTGTACCTATTTAATATACAGAAGAAGTAATTAAAGAAATTGTACCATTTATGCAACCAGGAAGTCTTCTTTGTGATGTTACATCTGTTAAAGAAGAGCCTTCTAAAACAATAGCAGAAGTATTAGCAGATAATGTAGAATTTATTCCAACACATCCAATTTTTGGTCCACGTACAACCGAATTAGATAATCAAGTAATTGTTTTAACTCCTACAGAAAAAGGAAAATGGTATAAAAAAGTTTTTGATTATTTAGAAAGTAAAAATATGCGTGTAATTGAAACTACTGCTGAACATCATGATTATATGATGAGTATTGTTCAAGTTTTAACTCATTTTGCTTATATTTCCACTGCTTCAGCTTTTGAAAAACTTAAAGTTAATATTAAAGAAACAGAAGACTATGAAAGTCCAATTTATAATTTATTAATTGATACAATTGCTCGTATTGTTTCACAAAATCCATTTTTAACATTACATTCAAACTAAAAATAATAATGGAGAATTAATTAGAAACACCTTTGCAGAAGCAGTTTTAGAGTTAAAAGAAGTGATAAATGAGAAAAATGAAGAAGAATTTGTCAATATTGCTATTAATGCAACTAAAAACATGGGAGATATTCAAGGTGCATTAGGTAGATCTGATAAAGCAATTAGTTCATTATCTCAAGAATACACCTTACTTAACCAATCTATAGGTCATGAAGTAGGTTTAAAACATATTTACTCCGGAAAAGTTCATACAGGTACTTTGAAATGTGTTTCTGGTAATACTGCTCTTTTAAATGACAATAAACGATTAAAAGTTGCAAATATTCAAATTTTATCTGAAGATGAATTATATGAATGGAAAAAAACACACATGAAAAATTTCACAGAAGATGTTAGTTGTATATTCCCAGACCGTGTAAAACCAGAAGTAATTGTAGATGCAATTAAACGTTTATACAACATTATTGATGTAACTCTTATAGATACTTATAAAGGTCCTCAAATAGATTCAGAATATGTTAGTTTAACATTTTCCATTAAAGCATTGGATAAAAATGCAATTGATAATGTTATTCAACTTTTAGAAGGATTTGGTGGGCAAATAAGAGGATAAAAATTTGTTTTAATTAAAACGAATTAATACTTTTCGATGAAGAAAAATCTAAATTATTTAAAACCGATTAATTAGTTTTTATTTTTATTTTTATAAACTATTAAATTTTTAAAAAATAAATAAGTAGTTTATATAACTTTTTATTAAAAAATACTAAATTTTAAAAAAATAACATAAAAAAAATATAAGGGAAAGCTTTATATAGTATGAGGCATAATGTTAATTTGATGATTAAATTTACAAAAAGTAAGAAAAAGAAAATCATCACAGAAAAACGCTTAAAATATTTCATTAAAAGGAGATGATAACATGACTAAAAATGAAATAAAATTAAAAGTGGCAGAATCATTATCACAAAGAGATATTGGTCGTGCAATAGCAAGAATCGACCCAAATATAATGGCTCAATTAAATATTAATGCAAACGAAATAATCGAAATTATAGGTGTTAAAAACACACCTGCAATCGCATTACCTTCACAAAATGATATTAACACTGGAATTATAAGAATCGATGGAATGACTCGTAAAAATTCCGGATCATCAATAGGAGACGAAGTTACAATTAAAAAAGCAAAAGTAACTGAAGCTAAAAAAGTAACTTTAGCTCCAACAGACAATGCAGTACGTGTTCAAGGAGATATTCATTCCTTATTCGCAGGAAAAGTAATGGTTCAAGGAGATATTATTAGCTCTGGATTAAGAACCCCACATAGTGGTTTAGGTGGAATAAATAACATATTTAATACCGGATTTAATATCCCTACCATGAACGAGATTAAATTTGCTGCAGTTGCAACAAAACCTGCTGGAATCGTTGTAGTAGGTCCTAATACTAAAGTTGAATTACAAGAACAACCTGTAGATGTTTCTAAAATTGAAGGAGTCAGCAATCTTGTAGATGTTAGCTACGAAGATGTTGGTGGTCTTAGAGAAGAAGTTAAAAAAGTAAGAGAAATGATTGAAATTCCTCTTAAAAGACCAGAACTCTTTGAAAAATTAGGAATCGCACCTCCAAAAGGAGTCTTGATGCATGGTCCTCCAGGAACTGGTAAAACATTACTTGCAAAAGCAGTAGCAAGTGAATCTGATGCACACTTTATTGCAATTAATGGTCCAGAAATTATGAGTAAATATGTAGGTGGATCTGAAGAAAACTTAAGAGAATTCTTTGAAGAAGCTGAAGAAAATGCTCCATCAATTATATTCATTGACGAATTAGATGCAATTGCACCTAAAAGAGAAGAAACCAATGGAGAAGTTGAAAGAAGAACCGTTGCACAACTTTTAACTTTGATGGATGGTCTTAAATCTCGTGGACAAGTAGTTGTTATTGGAGCTACTAATAGACCAGATTCTTTAGATCAAGCATTAAGAAGACCAGGTAGATTTGACAGAGAAATTGAAATTGGTGTTCCTGACACTGAAGAAAGACAACAAATCTTAGAAATCCATACTAGAAACATGCCAATAGCAGAAGATGTGGATTTATCTAAAATAGCAACATCCACACATGGTTTTGTAGGTGCAGACCTTGAATCATTATGTAAAGAAGCTGCTATGAGAGTTGTTAGAAGAATCATACCTGAAATTAAAAATGATGAAGAAATTCCAGAAGAAGTTCTTAAAAAAATCATTGTAGATAATAATGATTTCAAACAAGCATTAAAAGAAATCCAACCTTCTGCATTAAGAGAAGTCCTTGTACAAGTTCCTAATGTAAAATGGGAAGATGTTGGAGGATTAGATGATGCAAAACAAGAATTGAAAGAAGCAGTAGAATGGCCTTTAAAACATCCAGATAAATTCAAAAAATTTGGAGTAAGACCTCCTAAAGGAACACTCCTCTATGGATCTCCAGGTACTGGTAAAACATTACTTGCAAAAGCAGTAGCAAGTGAAAGCGAAGCTAACTTTATCTCTGTAAAAGGACCAGAATTACTCTCAAAATGGGTAGGAGATTCTGAAAAAGGTGTTCGTGAAGTCTTTAGAAAAGCAAAACAAACTGCTCCAACAGTAATATTCTTTGATGAAATTGATTCAATTGCATCTTCCAGAGAATCTGATATTGGTGATTCTGGAGTAACAAAAAGAGTTGTAAATCAACTATTAACTGAATTAGATGGAATCGAAGAATTAGAAGATGTTACAATTATTGCAGCAACAAATAGGCCAGATAATATAGACCCTGGACTTATGAGACCTGGAAGATTCGATAGACACATAAAAGTTGACACACCTGATAAAAAAGGCAGATTAGAAATATTTAAAGTACACACTTCCAATATGCCATTAACTAAAGACGTAAACCTCGAAAAATTAGCCAAAAAAACCGAAAACTATGTAGGTGCAGATATAGAGTCCGTCTGTCGTGAAGCAGCTATGTTGACCTTAAGAGATAACATAGATGCAACCGAAGTAACTATGGAATACTTCGAAAAAGCAATGGAAAAAGTCAAACCAACAGAAAGTGAAACAGACTTAATCCAATATATGTAAGGAGAAACTTTTCCTCCTTTCTCCTTATTTTTCCTCCTTTTTTAAAATCGAATTTATAATTATTTATAAAACTAACTATTTTTATGACACGTCACATTATTGAAGCATTAGGTAAAAGTAAAATAATAATTGAAAATGAAAAGGTTGTAGAAGTTTCAAAACCTCAAATAAATTACTGTCCACTTTTTGATCATCACAGATGTGTGAAAGAAATTACAGAAGAGTTTATTGAGAATAATATTAATTTTAGAATTGAAGATTTTGGAATGTGCACTCCTAAAAGGCAATTAAAGATGAAAGATTTCCTTGCTTTTGGAATAAGTGAAATATTATCAACATTAATAAAAGAAAAAGAAATAAATTGTGCTATTATGGTCTGTGAAGGCTGTGGAACAATTATTGTTACAGAAAGTGAAATGGCACAAGGTGTTGGTGGAAGAGTTTCAGGATTAGTAGAAACTGAACCAATTCCAGAATTAATCAAAATAGTGGGTAGTGAAAATGTTTTAGATAATCAGAATGCTTCAATAGATCAAGTGAAAGGTATTGAACTTGCTATTTCACAAGGATATAAAAACATTGCAGTTACAATTGCTTTGGCTTCAGATTGTGAAAAAATTAATAAAATTAAGGAAGAGAATCCAGATGTAAATATTTATACATTTGCTGTTCACACAACTGGTTTATCTAAAGAAGAAGCACGTATAATCTTTGATAATTGTGATGTAATTACATCATGTGCTTCTAAACATATTAGAGATATTGGTGATGAAGAAAGTGTTAGAACAGTAGGACAATCCATTCCAATTTATTCTGCTACTGAAAAAGGAGCCGAATTTTTAGAATTAAGATTAAGTAAAATTGGTGGAGAAAAACCTAAAAAAACAAACCCAGACATCCCTAAACCATTAATTTAATACTTATTTATTAATACAATAAATTTATATAATATCATTCGTATAATACGAAACAAATATTTGAGGTGAAAAAATGGCTGAATTAGATTAAAAAGTAACTGAAAAAATATTAGAAATCGTGAAACCATTCCATGAACAAGAGGATTATGAATTAAATTATATTATAACCGACGATATAATAACTTTCTTTGCAAGTATCAATGAAGCAAAACAAATTTCTGATGAAATCATTGAAAAAAATTGCAAGTATTTTAGATGCAAGTTTTGTAGGTTCTGAACTTGTTAATCAAGAATACGGGTACAAATTTAATTTAAGTCTATGCTCTGATTAAATTAAATTTTTTTCTTTTTTAAAACCATTAACTAAATAACTTTTGAATCATTAATAAAACATACAAACTAATTCTGTTTTTTAAATTTGATAATAATCAATTAATGTAATTTAAATATTCCGAATACATAATTAAATGATTATTTAATAATAAATAAATCTTTAAATTAATTAAATATTCCGAATTCATAATTAAATGATTATTTAATAATGAATAGGTCTTTAAAATTATAAATAAAAAGTAAAGTATATATTACAATTAAATAAATACTAAATTAATCTTTTTAAACTTTATAAACTGTAAAAATTTATTTAATAAAATCTTTATCGA
>JAKSUH010000067.1 GCA_024413395.1 archaeon | reverse complement strand
CAAGTTTCAATGTTATTGTAAAACCATATCTTGATCAAAACCATGATTTAGAATTATTCTATAATAATGGATTTTGTTATACTGTTAGAGCAGTTGATGGTCATGGAAATCCTGTTGCAGTGCATCTGTACGTTTTAACATTAATGGTGTTTATTATAATGCAATAACAAATAAAGATGGTGTTGCTAGTTTATATATTGGTTTAAACCCAGGACAATATATTATAACTGCAGAATACAACGGATGTATGGTATCTAATAGAATCACTGTTAAATCAATTTTAATAGGTAATGATATTACTTTAAAATATTTAGATGGAACTGCATATAAGACTTTATTAGTTGATGGTCAAGGAAAACCAATGGCGGGTAAAACTGTTAGTTTTAATATCAATGGTGTCTATTATAATGTAATAACTAATGATGAAGGATATGTAAGTTTACCTATTAACTTATATCTAAGAGAATACATTATTACTGCAATATATAATGGGTTCATGGCTTCAAACAAAGTAACAGTATATTTGTAGAGATTTTTAATTAAATCTCTAATTTTTTCTTTTTTCATATTTCAAATATCTATCATTTTTAAAGGATTGTTTAGTTTTTTTATTTTTAAAATTTTTTAAATTAAAAGTAAATTTTTATATACTATTTTATTAAAATAATATAATTAAAATTATTTTTTAGAGGGATTATTCGTGGTTGAACAAATGGCTATAAATTGGGGATATGTGGTAATCCTCTTTATTTTAGGTGTGTTTACTTATAAAAGAAAATCATTAGATTTCATTGGTTCTTTAATAATGGTTATTATGGGTATAGTTTTGATATTCGCTGATGGGCCTAATTGGTTATTATTACTTATTCTATTTTTCATTTTATGCTTAATTGCTTCTCGTTATTCAAAAGATTACAAATTAAAAATTGGCCAATATGAAAAAACTAGATCTGCTAAGAATGTTATTTCTAATGGTGTTGTAGCTTTCTTCATGGCTGCTTTTGGAGGATATTATCTTGCTTTTACAGCTGGTTTTGTAGGTGCAATAGCTACTGCGACTGCAGATACTTTAGCTAGTGAAATTGGTGTTTTATATGAACCGCGTTTAGTTACTACTTGGCAAAAGGTTCCTTCAGGAACTGATGGTGCTGTTTCTCTTATAGGTACTGCTGTTGCTATTACTGGTGCAGCTATAATTGGTATAGCTTCTTGGATTTTAGGAATTATTAGTAATCCATTAATTGCATTAGCTGTTGGTATTATTGCAGGTACTGTTGGTTGTTTTATGGACAGTTTTTTAGGTGCAGTTTTAGAAAGAAGAGAAATATTAACTAATGAACATGTAAATTTAATTGCAACTATTACTGGTGCTATTGTTGGTATATTGTTGATTGGTTTTTAAATTTTAAAAATAAATATTATAAAAAATAGAAGTAAAGAAGAATATGCTCATTCTTCTTTTAAGATGAAAGCATCTTTTCCTAGTTGTGCACATTCAGGGCATTCCCAATCTTCACCCATTTCTTCAATTTTAATTCCAGCAGGAATATCGTATCTTTCGTCACCTTTGTCTGTGTCAAATTTATATTCACAATACATACATTCATAAATTGCCATTTTAAATCACCTTTTTTATTAAGTAATTTTATTTATACCATTGGTATTATATAAGAATATCTATTTTATTTTAATTACAACGAACGATATCAAAAAAATAAATTATTTAACTATCTTATTAAATATAATATTAGTATTAACATGTTATTTTGGTGATATTTATGAAAGGAATTATTTTAGTGATGGATGGTATGGGAGACCGTCCACTTAAAGAACTTAATGGTCAAACCCCACTTCAAGCTGCAAAGACTCCAAATACGGATCAAATGGCTAAAGAAGGAATTAATGGGATAATGGATTCTATTGCCCCAGGTATTATTCCAGGAAGTGATACAGCGCATCTTGCTATTTTAGGTTATGACCCATATGTTGTATACACAGGTCGTGGACCATTTGAAGCATATGGTGTGGGCGTAGAAGTGATTCCAGGTGATATCGCATTTAGATGTAACTTTTCTACTGAAGATGAAGAAGGAATTGTTACTGATAGACGTGCAGGAAGAGTAAGAGACACTGCAGATTTAATTGATGAATTAAACAAAATGGTTTTAGAAGACCATCCTGATGTTAAAATAATTTTTAAAGGTTCAACTGGTCATAGAGCTGTTTTAGTATTAAGAGGTGAAGGATTATCTGATAAAGTATCTGATGCAGATCCTAAAGTTGAAGGAAAACCTCCTAAAACTGTTGTTGCATTAGATGGAAGTCCTGAAGCTGAAAAAACAGCAGATATTTTGAATCAAATTGTGAAAAAATCTTATGAAATGATTAAAGATCATCCAATAAATGTTAACAGAGCAGAAAATGGAGAACCAGCTGCTAATGTTATTATTCCTCGTGGTGCAGGTGCTGTTCCTACTGTAGAACTACTTAATGATAAATATGAAGTTAATTCTGCATGTATTGCAGAAACTGGACTTATTGTCGGTATTTGTCGTTTTGCAGGAATGGATATTATTGATATGGAAGGTGTAACTGGTGGAATTGATACTAATTTAGGTGCTTTTAGAGATACTATTTTAGATCAAGTTAAAAACTCCGACCATGACCTTTTATTAGTTAATATTAAAGGAGCAGATGAAACTGGTCACGATGGACAAATGAAAGAAAAATTAGAATTTATCGAAGAAGTTGATAAAATCGTTATGAGTGAACTTAAAGACCTTGAAGATGTTTATTTAATCATAACTGCTGATCATTCAACTCCTATTTCAGTTAAAAATCACTCTGGAGACCCTGTTCCAATGCTTATCAAAGGACCTGAAGTCCGTGTAGATGACATTGAAAAATTCTCTGAAGTCGATGCTGTTAAAGGAGGGCTTGGAAGAATAAGAGGTAGTGATGTAATGAATATTTTAATGAATCTAATGAATTATGCACATAAATTTGGAGCATAGGTGATAATATGGCAAAAAAACTTTTTGGAACCTCTGGAATTAGAGGAAAAGTTAATTCAGAAGTAACTGCTGAACTTGCTTTAAATGTAGGTAAATCCCTAGCTTACTATTTAGGCAATCAAGGTAGAGTTGTTTTAGGTTATGATACTAGAACAAGTAATGAAATGCTAGACCAAGCAATTTGTGCTGGTCTTTTAGAAAGCGGAATTGATGTAATTAAAATCGGTTTGGTTCCAACACCTCTTGTAGTTTATGCAACTGATAAGCTTAAAGCTGATGCAGGTATAATGTTAACTGCTTCTCACAATCCTCCTCAATATAATGGTATTAAAATTTGGAATCCAAATGGAATGGCATATACATCTGCTCAAGAAGCTAAAATTGAAGAAATATATCATAATAAAGATTATACTTCTGTTACTTGGGATAAAATAGGTTCTTTATCCTATAACGAAGAAATTAAAGACCAATATATTGAAGATTTAGTTAATTTGGTCGATATAAAACATGGTCTTAAAGTAGTAATTGATTGTGCATCTGGTGCTGGAAGTGAATTCTCACCATTAATATTTAGAAAAGCTGGATGTGATGTAACTACTTTAAATTGTCAAGTAGATGGATTTTTCCCAGGTAGAAATCCAGAACCTAATGAAGAAAACTTACAAACTTTAATGAAAACAGTTGTAGCTATTGGAGCAGATTTAGGAATTGCTCACGATGGTGATGCTGATAGAATGATTACAGTTGATGAAAAAGGTAATATTTCACCTTTCGATTCTTTACTTGCTTTAATTAGTAAAAAATTCGGTGGAACAGTTGTTACAACTGTAGATGCAGGATTATGTATGGATGAAGCTTTAAAAGAAGTAGGTGGAAATGTTTTAAGAACTAAAGTTGGAGATGTTAATGTTGCTGAAGTTATTATTGAAGAAAATGCAACATTTGGTGGTGAACCTTCAGGAACTTGGTTACACCCAGATTTCTGTATATGTCCTGATGGAATTTTATCAGGTTTAAGAATGGCTGAAATAGTATCTAATGAAGGAAAACTATCTGATTTACTTAAAGAGATTCCAACATATCCAAATATTCGTGAAAAAGTAGTTTGTTCTAAAGAAGCTAAAATAAATATTATGAAAAATATGGAACAATTATTAACTGATAATTTTGATGATATTAGAGAAATAAATGTTATTGATGGTGTACGTATAACCTTTGAGGATGATAGTTGGGTTTTAGTAAGACCATCTGGAACTGAAGATTATGTTAGAGTTACATTAGAAAGTAAAAATCAAGAAAGAGCTGAATTCATTAGAGATGAATGTTTAAAAATTATAAATGATAATTTATAAGAGGAGATATGATGAAAGCAATAATTTTAAGTGCTGGTGAAGGCTCAAGAATGAGACCATTAACACTTACAAAACCAAAAACAATGTTACCTGTTGCTGGAAAACCAATTATCCAGTATAACATTGAATTTTTAAGAGATGTAGGTATAAAAGATATTTTACTCATTCTAAAATACAAAAAAGAAATGGTTAGAGACTATTTCCAAGATGGTAGTGATTTTGGAGTAAATATTACTTATAAAACACAAAAAGAGTTTTTAGGAACTGCAAATGCTGTTTCATATGGTGAAGATATTATTGATGATAGTGTCATTGTTTTAAATGGAGATATTATTTTAGATCCTGAAATTCTTAGTGAAATGATTAAAGTTTATGAAACTAAATCACCAGATACTTTAATGGTTGTTAAAGAAGTAGAAGACCCTTCTGCTTTTGGTGTAGTTGAGCTTGATGGTGATTATATTACAAATATTATTGAAAAACCATCTATTGAAGAAGCTCCAAGTAATGTTGTAAATGCGGGTATCTATATTTTCAATAAAGATATCTTTGATAAAATTAAAAATACTGAAATCTCTGAAAGAGGAGAATATGAAATTACTGATTCAGTATTATTACAAGTTAAAGATAATAAAGACGTTTTAGCTTATTTAACTGATAAAGATTGGATTGATATTGGAAGACCATGGGAGTTAATTGAAGTTAATAGTAAACTCATTGGTCAAATTGACAATGTTATTAAAGGTAAAGTAGAAAGTGGTGTAAATATTCATGGAAATATTTTCTTAGATGAAGGTAGTATCCTTAGATCAGGAGTATACATCGAAGGAAATGTTTACATCGGTAAAAACTGTGATATTGGTCCTAACTCTTATATTAGAGGTAATTCCTACTTTGGAGATAATGTTCATGTAGGAAATGCAGTAGAAGTTAAAAACACTATTGTTATGGAAAATACTAATGTTAACCACTTAACTTATGTTGGTGATTCTGTAATCGGTTCTAACTGTAATATTGCAGCAGGAACTAACATTGCAAACTTACGTTTTGATGATGATAATGTTAAAATGACTGTAAAACATCATAAAATAGATACTGGTAGAAGAAAACTTGGTGCTATTATTGGAGACAGTGTAAAAACTGGTATTAACTCTAGTTTCTCACCGGGTGTTTCAATTGGTGCTAATTCTACAATTGGATCAGGTGTTTTATTATATAAAGATGTTCCAGCAGATACAATGGTATTAGTAAATCAAGAACATATCCTCAAAAAGAAAAAATCCAATCAGATGAAATTAGACGATAAATAAATGATATTATGAATAAAAAAGATTCTGTTGTAATTTTTCCAGGAGCACATGTAATTGGAGATGTCGAATTAGATGAAGATGTTTCCATTTGGTATAATGCAGTTTTAAGAGCAGATGTTGGACCTATTAATATAGGAAAAAGTTCTAATGTTCAAGATAATTGTGTAATACACTGTTCTAAAGATTTTCCTGTAAATATAGGTGAAAATGTTTCAATAGGGCATGTGCGGTTATTCACGGATGTACTATTGAAGATAATGCGCTTATTGGAATGAATGCAACAGTTTTAAATGGTGCTAAAATATCTAAAAATTCTTTAGTAGGTGCAGGTGCTGTTGTCACTGAAAATAAAGAATTTCCAGAAAATAGTTTAATTTTAGGAGTTCCTGCGAAAGTAGTTGCAGAAATTCCTCCTTAAAATGCTAAAAAAAATAAAAGATAATGCAGAACATTATGTAAAACTTTCTAAATCTTACGAAGAATGATAAAATGAAAGCAAGAAAAGTCATTGCAGAAATGGACCCTTATGTTCCAGGTAGATCTCAAGAAGAGATTATCCAAGAATTTGGAGTTAAAAAAGAAGATATTATTAAATTAGGTTCTAATGAAAATCCTTTTGGTCCTTCTAAAAAAACTATCGTTGCTGTTGAAGAAGAGATTAAAAATATTAATAGGTATCCAGAATCTGATTTAAGAGTATTGCAAGAAGAACTAGCTAATTATGCAGGTGTTAAACCATCTCAAATTATAATTGGTGGAGATGGAGCTGATGAAGTCATTGAGGATTTAGCTAAAACATTTATTGACCCTGATGATGAGTTTATTGTCCCAATGCCTTCTTATATGTATTATGAATATCTTTTTAAACAATATGGTGCAAAACCAGTTCATGCTAAATGGGATTTAAACGAAAACAAATTAGATGTTCAATCAATTTTAGATTTAATTAATGAAAAAACTAAAATGATATTCTTATGTTCTCCAAATAATCCGACTGGAACTTTAGCTTCAAAAGAAGATATTAAAACAATTGCTAATGTTTCTGAAGATATTTTAGTAGTTATTGATGAGGCTTATTTTGAATTTGCAGGTGTTACAAATATTGATTTGCTTGATGAATTCTCAAATATATTCATAATAAGGACTATGTCTAAAGCAATGGGTCTTGCAGGGGCACGTATTGGTTATGGAATATCCTCTCAAGAAATCATTGATTATATTTACAGAATTAAACCTGTATTTTCTTTAACTCGTTTATCTTATGTTGCTGCTTTAGCAACTTTACGTGATAAAGATTATATTAAAAAATCTATAGAAGATGGAATAGCTAGTAGGGAATATCTCTACCAAGAATTATGTAAAATTGATTCATTAGAAGTTTTCCCATCTAACTCTAATTTTATTTTATTTGGAGTTAAAGAAACAGGATTCACTGCTGCTGAATTAACTCGTAAACTTATGAGTAGGGGCATGATTGTAAGGGATTGTACTTCCTTTAAAGGGGTAGGTGAATACGGTATTAGAATTAGTATTTGCACTCAAGAAGATAATGAAAGATTTATAAGTATTCTTAAAGAGGTTATAAGTTAATGTATATCATTACAACAACCGTATCAAGTATCGAATTTTATAAAAACATGTCTATAGTCATATTTATGGCTAAATGTCCTTTAAAATGTATATATTGTTCTAATGTCGAAGCATTTGAAATTGAAGAGGAAATGACTTTTGAAGAAGTTAAAGAGATAATTGATACTAATGCAGATTTTATGGATGCTGTTGTCATTAGTGGTGGAGAACCTTTAGTTCAAATAAATGATGTTATTGATATTTTAACTTATGTTCGTACATTAGGATTAAAAACTAAATTAGATACTAGTGGAATTTATCCACAAAATATTAAGAAACTTTTAGATTTAAATTTATTAGATGTAGTTTCATTAGATGTCAAAGCTCCTTTTGATCAATATGAATCTATTACTGG